>DATEMT010000084.1:0-3689 GCA_035275445.1 Methyloceanibacter sp.
GCTGATCGACTACGTCGCCTCGTCCTATGGCGCGGAGTCCGCCGAGAACGAGCTCTATGTCGCCAACGTCATCACCAACACCACGCTCACCATCGGCGGCAAGAAGCTCGACACCTCAAAGATCACTAAGGAACTGCTTACCGAGACGCTGCAAGAGGCTGGCGGAGTCGAAGCCAATGTCGCCACCGGCTACCACGCGGTCGAGTTCCTGCTATGGGGTCAGGACCTGAACGGCACCGGCCCCGGCAACGGTGCCCGTCCGGCCAGCGATTTCGACACCAAGAATTGCACCAACGGCAATTGCGCGCGGCGTGCCCAATATCTGCGGGCTGCCACCGACCTCCTGGTCGACGACCTGGCTTGGATGGCCGCGCAATGGACGCCTGGCGGCGAGGCGCGCAAGCCGCTGATGGAGGGCGACGAAGCCGGGCTCACCGCCATCATGACCGGGCTCGGCAGTCTCTCTTACGGCGAGCTCGCCGGAGAGCGCATGAAGCTCGGGCTCATGATCCACGATCCGGAGGAGGAGCACGATTGCTTCTCCGACAACACCCATGCCTCGCATTTCTTCGACGCGCTCGGCATTCGCAACGTCTATCTCGGCGCCTATCGCCGCGTCGATCGCTCGCTCGTGTCAGGCCCGAGCATTTCCGACCTCGTCCGCGCCAAGTCGCCCGAGATCGACGCCGAAGTGAGGGCGAAGCTCGACGCCACCATGGAGGCGATGAACGCGCTCTATCTGCGCGCCCTCACGACCGAATCCTACGACCAGATGATCGGCGAGGGGAACGACGCCGGCAACGCAGTGGTCGAGCGCGTGATCGCAGCCCTTCTCGACCAGACGAAGTCGATCGAGCGCGCCGTCGCCGCTCTCGACCTCAAGGCAATCGCGTTCGAAGGCTCGGACAGTCTCGACGATCCGGCCAAGGTCAAAACCGAAGCCAAAGCGCCCGGTGGAGAAGGCGCCACGCCGAATTGACGCGATGGACCACAGCGTTCATAGGGGTTTGGGGGGCACAAGATCATGAGCAGGCGAACGGTTACGGCTAGGACGTGGCTCAGAGCGGCGGGCGCGCTCTCTTTCGCGCTGTCGGCATGGCTCGCCGCGCCTCAACTCGCGCATGCCAATTGCGACGTGCCGGAGGACCCGAACGGCATCCCCGAGGAAGTCGCCTTCAAGTTCGATGTCGGCGGCGCGCGCGCGGCGCTCGCCCGGTCGGGCATCGGCGTCGGCGGCGCCTATTTCGCCGAGCCCTTCTACAATTGGGGAGGCTTCGACCAGGGCGGCGAGTATCAGGGCGTGCTCGAGCTCTACGTCAACGCCGACATGAACAAGCTCGGGCTGTGGAAGGGGTTGTGCTTCCACGCCAACGGCTTTCAGATTCACGGCAACTCGATCACGGCGGCCAATATCGGCAGCTTGGCGCCGGTGACCAGTCTCGAAGCGACCGACGCCACCCGGCTCTTCGAGCTCTGGCTCGAGCAGACCATCATCAAGGACAAGCTCTCGGTGCGGGTGGGCCAGCTCGCGGCCGATGAGGAGTTCATCCTCAGCGAAGGCGGCGGCTATTTCCTCAACGGCACCTGGGGCTGGCCGACCATCGCCGCGGCCGACCTGCCGAGCGGCGGTCCCGCCTATCCCTTGGCCACGCCCGGCGTTCGCGTTGCGGTCAATCCCAACGAGAAGATGGGGCTCCTGATCGGCGTCTATAACGGCGATCCGGCGCCGCCTTGCGCCATCGACGATCCCCAGCGCTGCAACGATCACGGGCTCGATTTCGAGTTGAACGACGACCCGCTCTTGATGGTCGAAGGCGTCTATCGCTACAATCAGAGCGCACGGCTTCCCGGCGCGGTCAAGCTCGGCGGCTGGAATCATTTCGGCACGTTCGAGGATCAGCGCTTCGATTCCGGCGGCGCCCTCATCGCCGTGAGCGGGAACTCCGGCGCGCCGCTCAACCACAATTGGGGCCTCTACGCCATCGTCGACCAGCTCATCTGGCGCGTGCCGGGCAGCCAGGACGCCCAAGGCGTCGGCATCTTCGCCCGCTTCATCGGCGCCCCCGAAGACCGCAACCTCATCGATTTCTATTTCGACGGCGGCGTGACCTTCAGCGGAATGTTCCGGGCGAGGCCCGACGATTCGCTCGCAATCGGCTTCGCCTATACCAACATCTCCGACCGGGTCTCCGCCTTCGACGTCGATTTCGGCGAGCCGGTGGCGCGCAGCTACGAAGCGCTGATCGAGGTCAGCTACACCTACCAGGTCAAACCCGGCTTGGCGATCCAGCCAGATTTTCAGTACATTTTCCAGCCCGGCGGCAACGTCGCCGGACAGAAGGACGCAACGGTCGTGGGGGCGCGCACCAGCATCAGTTTCTAACGAAGGACGCGTGTACGCACCTCATTCCAGTTCCCGCAGTCGCGCCTATCGACTGTGTCTGAAGGCTCCATCGTGGGAGGCGCGCCGCGCCTTGCGCCTCGCGGTGGTCGCTTTCGGCGCCGCGCTGCCGTTCTTTGCCGGCGTGCTTCAGACCCATGGCGAAGACGCGACGAGCGAAAGTCTCATCGCGTCCACGACCGATTTCACCACGCTCGAGCCCGGCGAAGACAAGCCCGGCGGTGGCGCCACCTCGCGCGGCAGCACGGCAACGCCTAATGCCTTCTCGCTCTCCTCCGGCAACATGGATTTCAAGCGCGAGCTCGAATTCAAGGTCGGCAACGGCATCTTCCGCAAGAACTGGGTCTCGGCGCCGTCCTCGACCGACGCCTCCGACGGGCTCGGTCCCCTGTTCAATTCGCGCGCCTGCCAGAACTGCCACCTGAAAGACGGCCGCGGCCACCCGCAACTCTCCGCCGAAATCGCCGACGATTCGGGCTCGATGCTGATCAGGCTTTCGGTCCCGCCCGCGACAGACGAAGACAGGCTCGCGAGCCACCGCGCCAACACGATTCCCGATCCCGTCTATGGCGGCCAGCTTCAGGACCGCTCGGTCCAGGGCGTGCCCGCCGAAGGCAAGCTCAAGATCGCCTATGCGGAACGCGAGGTGAAGCTCGCCGGCGGCGAGACCGCCTCGTTGCGCGCGCCGCGCTACACCCTGACCGATCCCGGCTATGGACCGATGAGCCCCGGCCTCATGATTTCGCCGCGCGTCGCCCCGCCGATGATCGGGCTCGGCCTGCTCGAAGCCGTTCCTGAGGACCAGATTCTTGCTCGCGCGAGCGAGGCGGAGAAGGACGGCGTCCCCGGCAAGCCGAACCGCGTCTGGTCGCGCGAGCATGACAAAGTCATGCTCGGCCGCTTCGGCTGGAAGGCCGGCGTCCCCACCATCGCGCAGCAGACGGCGGAGGCGGCGTCGGGCGATATCGGGCTTTCGACCACCATGATCCCGCACGGCGCGGGCGATTGCACCGAGAAGGAGGCCGCGTGCATGGCGGCGCCGAACGGCAACTCGCCCAAATACCAGAATGTCGAGCTCGGCGATGAGCTGTTCAAGCTTATCACCTTCTACGCGCAGAACTTGGCGGTGCCGGCGCGGCGCAACCCCGGCGACGAGGAGGTGCTGAAGGGCAAGGAAGTCTTCTACCGCATCGGCTGCGTGAGCTGTCACCGGCCAAAATTCGTGACCGGCGAGGTACCGGGCCAGCCGCATTTGTCGCACCAGCTGATCTGGCCCTACACCGATCTT
>DATEMT010000085.1:0-4097 GCA_035275445.1 Methyloceanibacter sp.
CCTGCGATGAGCGCCCGCCCTTGCATGGAGGAGCCGGTCTAAGCCGCGGGCGCCCCCGGCGGCGCCGTCGCCACGAAGACGCAAGCGGGCGGGTCGCTCTCGGTTGCCTCGAGCGCGCGGTCGTGCTCGTACAGGGTCGAGCAATAGGGGCATACGATCGCGGCGTCGTCGCCCATGTCGAGGTAGACATGCGGATGATCGTGGGGCGGCGCCGCCCCCATGCATTGAAATTCCTTGACGCCAATCCTGATCCGGCCGACGCCCTTGTCGTTCACGAGATGGGGCACGAGAGTTTGCGCCATGGGTGGTGCTCGTCTTTTCGTCGTTGAGTTGGCGGGAGCATAGTGACGGAACGGCCAAAGCGGTAGGTCAAAGAATGCAAAGTTTCGATTCCGGCGGCGTGAGAATCGCCTATGCGGATGAGGGCAGGGGGGATCCCATCCTCCTCATTCACGGCTTTGCCTCCAATGTCGCGACAAACTGGCGCGACGCGCAGTGGCTCCGCGCGCTGACGGCGGCCGGCTACCGCGCGATTGCCTACGACAATCGCGGCCACGGGTTGAGCGAGAAGCTCTACGACCCGGCCCGATACGGCGCGCCGACCATGGCCGAGGATGCGGCGAACCTGCTCGAGCATCTGAATATCGGTCGCGCCGACGTGATGGGGTATTCCATGGGAGCGCGCATCGCCACCTTTCTTGCGCTTGCGCATCCTGAGCGGGTGCGAAGCCTGATTCTGGCGGGAGCCGGCATCAATCTGGTGCGCGGGCTGGGCGGGACCGGTCCGATCGCGCGCGCGCTCGAAGCGCCCCGGATCGAGGACGTGACCAACGACACGGCGCGGAGCTTCCGGGCCTTTGCCGAGAGGACCGGAAGCGATCTCAAGGCGCTCGCCGCCTGCATGCGCGGCCCCAGGGAGAAGATCGGCGCCGACGACCTTGCCCGGATTGCCGTGCCGACCCTCATTGCGACCGGGAGCGAGGACGTGATCGCAGGCTCCGGAGAAGGACTGCGACACCTGATCCCCGGGGCGCAACTCCTTGACATCGAAGGGCGAGACCATATGAAGGCGGTGGGCGATGTGCGCTTCAAGCAAGGCGTGCTCGACTTTTTAACCAGGCGGCCTTAGTTCAGTGCTAGGTCTGTTTCCGATTAAGTCCGGCATGTTCGCGGGGCAAGTGAGGTTCCCATGTCAAAACCCTTGGCGGCCAAAGAACGGCACATCAAGAGCTACGATCCGGTCTGGAGCCAGATGCGGCGCGAGGCCGAGGAGATCAGCGCGGTCGAGCCCGCGCTCGGCGGTTTCATCTATGCCACGGTTCTCGACCATGATCGGCTCGAGGACGCGGTCTGCCACCGGCTCGCGCGCAGGCTCCAGCACTCGACCCTCGACACCGGCCTCCTGCACAAAATGTTCAACGAGGTGATCGCGGCCGAACCGGCGTTGGGCGATTCCTTCCGCGCCGACTTGATGGCCGTCGCCAAGCGCGACCCGGCTTGCAGCCGCCTGATCGAGCCGCTGCTCTACTACAAGGGTTTCCACGCGCTCGAGACCTATCGCATCGCCCATTCGCTGTGGAAGGCCGGGCGGAAGGACTTTGCCCTTTATCTCCAGAGCCTGATCTCGCGGTTCCTTCAGGTGGACATCCATCCCGCCGCGGTCATCGGCAAGGGCATCATGCTCGACCATGCCACCGGCATCGTCATCGGCGAGACGGCCGTGATCGGCGACAATTGCTCGCTGCTCCACGGCGTGACGCTGGGCGGCACCGGCAACGAGAAGGGCGACCGTCATCCTAAGATCGGACGCGGCGTCATGATCGGCGCCGGCGCCGAGATCCTCGGCAATATCAAGGTTGGCGATTGCGCGAGAATCGCCGCGGGCAGCGTCGTGCTCAACGATGTGGCATCGCGCCGGACCGTCGCTGGCGTGCCTGCGCGCGAGATCGGTTTCGCCGGCTGCGAGGAACCCGCTCTCGCCATGGACCAGATGGTCGCGGGCGATGACGAAACCGATCACGCCTAGACCGGCGAGGGACAACGCATTTTTCGTGGGGTGCGCGCAGTGACTCGGGACGAAATCCTCAAGCTCGAACATTATCTCAAGAAGATATTCCGGCTGCCTGTCATCCAGGTACGCCAGCGTCCGCGGAAGGACGATTCCGCCGAGGTCTTCGTCGATGAGGAGTTCATCGGCGTCATCTTCCGCGACGACGATGAAGGCGAAATCGCCTATCAGTTCCAAATGGCGATCCTCGACTACGATCTCAAAGAGTAGCGTCGCCCGCCTTCGCCTCCCGGAAAAAAAGTGAGCCGGCCTCTTGGAAGAGGCCGGCTCGAGTAAAGGCCCGGCTGGTCGGGGATGGTGGGGGATGATCGCCGGGCCTTGGCAAACCCTTTGTAGAAAACCTTTCGGCTACTTGCCGTTGGAGGCCGAGACGGTGGTCTGCGGCGCGGTCTCCGGCGGCAGGAGCGAAATCCAAACGAGCGGATTGCGCTCCGACTGCCGCTTGACGAAGGTGTAGGGCGTGTCGGCCCAACGCATCACCTCGCGGCGCTTGTTGTCGAGGATGAGATCGCCGCGATCGGTACGGACCGTCAGCACGGCGTGTCCCTCGTTGTTTTCGTCGCGGACGACGGTGATGAGAAGCGTGCTCTCGGGAAAGCCGCGCGCGGCGAGCAGCTTGCGCTTGAGCAGCACATAGTCCTCGCAGTCGCCCTTGCCGTTCGGATAGGCCCAAACTTCGGGCTGGCCGTAAAGTTCGAGATCGGTGACCGGGGCGACTTCCGTGTTCACGGCGTCGTTGACCCGCTCGATCTCCTTGAACTTCGCCGCGGTGAGCTGAATCCGATCGGAGAAGCGCTGCGCCGGACGGCACTCGGAGCCGTGGTCGCGGCAAAAATTCACATAACCGATCGGCGGCAGCGTATCGCCAAACGAAGTCATGAAGGCGATCTTCTGCACTCGCGCCTGCGGCGTCGACGTAAGATTGATGGCGTGATCGTTGGTGATGTTGCCCGACAGAGACGAGACGAACATCAAAAAGGCAGAGCCCACGACAAACTGTTTCACTGCACCCCCCGTATTCTTTGTTGGGTGCAATGTCGCAGAAAGTTTTTGAGATCCGGATAAAGCGAACGGCGACTTTCCGGGCTATTTTGTAGGGGTTTTTTAGCGAGACCTACTCAAACCTGAACGCCGCTCCTTGGTTAAAAATCCCGTACGTACGCGGAACGGCCTTGCGTTCTGCGGCTTTCCGATGATCTTTGAGCGCTGAGGGCTGAATCGCGCGGGCGCAGGCCGGCGCTGCACGGGGGCACGACGTTTGCTCACCATTAAGCTTATCGCGATTCCTTGCGCGAAGTTCCGCGGGGTCGATGCGTGATGCGGCAAGAACCCGCGCTCAACGTTCCGCCGGTGGTTACGGCCGTTGCCGCGCTGCTCGCTGCCGTGCAGGCGGTCAAGAGCGTTTTGCCCGACGAAACCAAGGTCACCCTCATTCTCGCGCTCGCCTTCATCCCGGCGCGCTACAGCGGCGCTGCGCCCGAGCTGCCCGGGGGGTATCTCACCGCGGTCACCTCCTTCGTGACCTATATGATCGTGCACGCCGGATGGGTGCATCTCGTTGTGAATATCCTGTGGATGCTGGCCTTCGGCAGCGCCGTGGCGCGCCGCATGAGCGCATCTGCCTTCCTTGCGTTCTCGGTGCTGTGCGGGATCGCGGGCGCCTTCACCCATCTTCTGTTTCATTTCGGTGACATGACGCCGGTCATCGGCGCCTCGGCGGCGATCTCGGGCCAGATGGCGGGCGCGCTGAGATTCTTCTTCAATGCCAGGCCCACCCCGGGGGGAGGGGCGCCGGATTTTTCCGGGGCGCCAACCATGAGCCTCGCTCAAACGTTTAGCGACAAGCGGATGCTGGCTGTCCTCGCTATCTGGATCGCGCTCAACGCCTATTTCGGCATCAGCGCCGTTCAGATCGGCGGCCAGGAAGGAAACATCGCCTGGGAGGCCCATATCGGCGGATTTCTCTGCGGGCTCTTCATTTTTGGCGCTTTCGACCGCGGCCGGCGCGCCGGCGAGAGAGGCCCAGCCG
>DATEMT010000086.1:0-5957 GCA_035275445.1 Methyloceanibacter sp.
TCGAGTCAGACCAAGGACAAGCTGGTGTCCTCGGAAGTGCGCCCCGTGGTCGAGAGCGTCATGGCCGACGCGCTGTCGGGCTGGTTCGAGGAGAATCCGGGCGAGGCGCGCAACATCGTTCAGAAGATCGTCGAGGCGGCGGCCGCGCGCGAGGCCGCGCGCAAAGCCCGCGAGCTCACCCGCCGCAAAGGCGCGCTCGACCTCGCCTCGCTGCCGGGCAAACTCGCCGATTGCCAGGACCGCGACCCCGCCAAGTCCGAGCTGTTCCTCGTCGAGGGCGACTCGGCCGGCGGCAGCGCCAAGCAGGCGCGCGACCGCGCCTTCCAGGCCGTGCTGCCCTTGCGCGGCAAGATTCTCAATGTCGAGCGGGCGCGCTTCGACAAGATGCTGTCGAGCGCCGAGATCGGCACGCTCATCACCGCGCTCGGCACCGGCATCGGCCATGACGAGTTCGATCTCGGCAAGCTCCGTTATCACAAGGTCATCATCATGACCGACGCCGACGTCGACGGCGCGCATATCCGCACGCTGCTGCTCACCTTCTTCTACCGCCAGATGCAGAGCCTGGTGGAAGCGGGGCATTTGTTCATCGCCCAGCCGCCGCTCTACAAAGTGAAGCGCGGCCAGTCGGAGCGCTATCTCAAGGACGAGAAGGCGCTCGAGGACTATCTCATCGGCGAAGGACTGGAGGACGCGGTGCTCGTCACCGGCGCGAGCGCGACGCGCGCATCGGCCGATCTGCGCGACATCGCCGAGACGGCGCGGCGGATCGGGGGAATTCTGAAAGGTCTGCACGGCCGCTATCCGCGCTTCATCGTCGAGCAGGCGGCGATTGCCGGCGCCCTCAATCCGAAGGTGCTGAAGGATATCGAGCAGGCGCAAGCGGCGGCGACCTATATTGCCAAGCGGCTCGATGCCCTGTCGGAGGAGACCGAGCGCGGTTGGCGCGGCGAGGCTCTACGGGAGGGGGGTTTGCGCTTCTCGCGCGAATTGCGCGGCGTCATGGAGACGCACCTGATCGACGCCCCGTTCATCGGCTCGGCCGACGCGCTGAAGCTCGACAGCTTCGCCGAGCATCTGCAGGAAGTCTACGCCCGGCCCGCGACGCTCAAGCGCAAGGACACGAGCCTTGCCGTGCACGGGCCGAGCGAACTGCTCGATGCGGTGATGACGGCGGGACGGAAGGGCCTCACGCTTCAGCGCTACAAAGGACTGGGCGAGATGAACCCGGATCAGTTGTGGGACACCACGCTCGATCTCGACACCCGCACCATCCTCCAGGTCAAGATCAAGGAGGGCGAGGACGCCGACGACATCTTCTCGCGGCTGATGGGCGACGTGGTCGAGCCCCGGCGCGAGTTCATCCAGGCGAACGCGCTCCAGGTCGCCAATCTCGACGTCTAGCCTGCCGGGCCTCTCTCTGGCCCCCTTCAGCTGAAAGCACAGTCCCAGGCTCTGGGCTAGATCGGCGTATCCTTAACACCGTATCAAGGCGGACCGCCTAGGCTCGCGTCCCACGGTCGGGAAACGGGGTGGGAGCCACATGAAGGGCGCTATGAAGGGCGCGCGGACGCGGGGTAAGACCCAGCGCCGGATCGAGCCTCATTTCGACACCAAGAAGCCCGCCTCCCCGCGCCGGCGTCCCTCGCGCTTCAAGCGGTGGGCGCGGCGCCATCCTTGGCGCGCCCGCGCGCTCCGCTATTCGGCGCTCGCCGCGGTATGGGGCATCGCCATCCTTGGCGCCGCGGTGACCTTCATCGTCGTGCAGATGCCAGACCCGCAAAGTGCTGCGCTCGACGACCGGCCGCCCAATGTCACCGTTCTCGCCCAAGACGGCAGCGTGCTCGCCGAGCGGGGCTTGCGCCGCGGGCACATGCCGCTGTCCGAGCTCCCGCCCTACCTGGTGCAGGCCGTGCTCGCGACCGAGGATCGCCGCTTCTACGGCCATTTCGGCGTCGATCCGCTCGGGCTCATCCGCGCCTCAGTCCGCAATGCCATCTCGGGCGCCGTGGTCGAGGGCGGCTCGACCATCACCCAGCAGCTCGCCAAAAACCTGTTCCTGACGCCGAAACGCACGCTGTCGCGCAAGTTCGAAGAGGCGATCTATGCGGTGTGGCTCGAGCGGCGCTTCTCCAAGGACCAGATCCTCGAACTCTACCTCAACCGGGTCTATTTCGGCGGCGGCACCTACGGGGTCGAGGCGGCGTCGCGCCGCTATTTCGGTACGTCGGCGCGCTACGTGACGCTGCCCCAGGCGGCGCTCCTCGCCGGGCTCTTGAAAGCGCCTTCGCGCTACGCGCCGACAAGGAGCGAAAAGCGCGCCGAGGCCCGGGTCGACGAAGTGCTCGATAACATGGTCGAGGCGGGCTACCTCACCGAGGAGCAGGCCAAGGGCGCCAACCACGAGACGCTCAGCCTATCGGCCAAGGACGACGACACCGGCTACTCCTACGCGGTCGATTGGGTGGCGGAGCTCCTGCCGGAGCTCATCGGCGAGCATCACGGCGATCTCTTCGTCGAGACCACGATCGATCCCGCCCTCCAGCGCGCCTCGCAGCAGGCGCTACGGCGCATCCTCGACAGCGAGGGCGAAAAGCTTGCCGCAAGCGAAGGCGCCGTCGTCGTGCTCGATCCTCAGGGCGGCGTCAAGGCGCTGGTCGGCGGCCGCGCCTATTCGACGAGCCCGTTCGACCGGGCGGTGAAGGCGCACCGCCAGCCGGGCTCAGCCTTCAAGCCTTTCGTCTACCTCGCCGCACTCGAGGCCGGCTATTCGCCCGACTCGCGCGCCTATGACGGACCGATCACCGTCGCCGGCTGGTCGCCGCGCAATTACACCGGCAAATATCGCGGCGAGATCACCTTGCGCGACAGTCTCGCTCACTCGGTCAACACCGTGGCGGTCAGGATCACCGCGAAGGTCGGGCCGGCGCGGGTCGCGAGCACGGCGGAACGGCTCGGCATCCATTCCAAACTGCATGACCAGCCGTCGATCGCGCTCGGAACCTCGGAGGTGACGCTGCTCGAACTGACCGGCGCCTATGCCCCCTTCGCCAATGGCGGCAGGGGCGCCCTCCCCCATATCATCGCGCGCGTCCGCGACGGCGACGGCAAGGTGCTCTACGCGCGCAGGCGCTCGATCACGGGCCAAGTGGTCGCGCCGGACGATGTCGCGGCGATGAACGACATGTTGAGCGGCACGCTCAGCTTCGGCACGGGGCAGAAGGCCGCGATCGCAGGCCATGAGGCGGCCGGCAAGACGGGAACGACGCAGAGTTTTCGCGATGCCTGGTTCGTCGGCTACACCGCGCACTATGTCGGCGGGGTGTGGATCGGCAACGACGACGGCAGAAAGATGAAGAAGGTCACGGGCGGAACGCTGCCGGCGCTTCTGTGGCACGACGTGATGACCACCGCCCACGAGGACAAGACCCCGCTGCCGCTGCCTGGCGCACACGGCGCGCGATACAACGAAGCCATGGCGGCGCTGCCATGGCAAGACGCCGGGAATTCCGGCGACACGCCGTTCCTCGGCCGCGTGCTCGGATTCTTCTCCGGACGTTAGCCCGACGCTATTCGATGCTGCGCTTCGGCGACGTGCGCGAGGAGGGTGTCGTGGTGTCGCCGCCGAACGAATGCAGGCTTCCGCCATGCTTGCCGAGCCAGGCCTTCGCCTGCTCGTAGCGGGGCATGGTGCGCGCGACGAGCGCCCAGAAGCGGGGTCCGTGGTTCATGTTGCCGAGATGGGCGACCTCGTGCGCGGCGAGATAGTCGAGCACGAAGGGCGGCGCGAGCACGAGCCGCCAGGAGAACGACAGCGCGCCCGAGGTCGAGCACGATCCCCAACGCGTGGTCTGGTCGCGCACGAAGATGCGCTTCGGCGTGAGATTGAGGCGCCGCGCATGGAATTCGACCCGCGCCTTCAGGTCGAGATGGGCCTGGCGCTTCAGCCAGTCGAGCAGCCGGCGCGGCGCGTGCTCCTCGGCGCCCGCCACGTAAAGACGCGGCAAGCGCCGTACGCCGACGCGCGCGCCTTCCGGCCAGGCGGGGGCGGGATTTGCGTCCTCGGCGCCCTCGACCCACACCACGCCGCGGCGGTGCACCATGCCGGCAAAGCGCAGCACGTGGGCCTTCCCCCGCAAGGGAATGATGGCGCCATGGGTGAAGGGCACCGGCGCCGGCAATTTGGCGACGCGCTCCTTCAGCCAGTCGAGGTGTCGCGAAAGAAACTCGTCGGCGTCGGCGAAGCTCGAATAGAGCGGCATGGTGAGCGTGGCGCCGCGGCGGGCTTCGTTCACCTGTAGGCTGAACCGCCGCGCGCGCGCGCTCCGCCGCAGAAGCATGGGGATGCCCAGCCCACGGATTTTGACCTCGATGGTCTCGCCGCGAGCGAGATTGAGCCGCCTTAACATCGATACGCTCCCTACTGCCGAGGATCCCCCGACTCGACGGGAGCCAGACTAGCACAGGGTGTTCGGGGAGTGCTCGGCTGAGTTTTAGGCAAAGGCGCGGACGACCCGCGACAGGACGCCTCTGCGGCGCTGGTTGACGGCGATAAAATCGTGAATTTTCGGGAGAATTTCGCCCCGGAAGCGCGAGCCGTTGAAGACGCCGTAATGGCCTACCCCCGGTTGCAAGTGGTGGGCGCGCAAAGCGTCCGGGAGATTGGTGCACAAGGTTTGGGCAGCCTCGGTCTGGCCGACCCCGGTAATGTCGTCCTTCTCGCCTTCCACCGTCATCACCGCCACATTCCTGATCCGGCTCGGATCGACCGGGCGGTTGCGGTGCAGCATCTCGCCCTTGGCAAGCTTATGCTCGAGAAAGACGGTCTCGATGGTTTGGAGGTAGTACTCGGCCGCGAGGTCCATGACGGCGAGAAACTCGTCGTAGAACTCGCGATGCTTGTCGGCCGAATCGCCGTCGCCCCGGATCAAATTGTGAAACAGGTCGCGATGGGCCGACACGTGACGGTCGAAATTCATGCCCATGAAGCCGCTGAGCTGCAGGAAGCCGGGATAGACCATGCGCATCATCCCGGGATATGGCCACGGCAGTTGGGTGATGGCGTTGCGCTGGAACCAGTCGAGCGTGCGGGCCTCGGCGAAGCGGTTGACGGCGGTCGGGTTGTTGCGAACGTCGATCGGGCCGGCCATGAGGATCATCGAGCGCGGGCTCGCCTGATCGCCCAACGCCTCGAGAAGCGAGACGGCGGCAAAGACGGGAACGGTCGGCTGGCAGACCGCCATCACGTGCACGTCTCCCTTAAAAATACTAAGAAAATCAATGATATAGTCGATATAATCGTCGAGGTCGAACGGACCTTCGGCGCGCGGGACGAAGCGCGCATCCTGCCATTCCGTGACGTAGACCTCGTAATGCGGAAGGAGGTCGCGGACCGTGCCGCGAAGCAGCGTGGCGAAATGCCCGGCCATCGGCGCGACGAGGAGGATCTTGGGGTCGCGGTAGCGGCGCCAGGCCGACACCTCCCGCTCGAAATGGACGAGGGTGCAGAACGGCTTGGAGGCGACGATGCGCTCCCTGACGGCGACCTCGCGGCCGCCTATCTCGATCTTGTCGATGCCCCACGACGGCCGGTGGTAGCGGCGCGTGGTACGCTCGAAGAGTTCGAGTGCGGCCGCGGCGCTTTTGCCAAGGGGCGTGTGATAGGCGGGATTGAGCGGGTTGCGGAACAGCAGACGATAAGCGTCGGCCGCCGCCCGCGCCGGGCTCAAGGCCGCCCGGTTCAATTCGTAGAGATGGTACAGCACGAATCGTCCCTCCTCTTCCGAAGATAGCATAAATGTTGCATCGCGGAATCAAATGGCGATTTTATGCTGCACTGCAATGACGGACTATCGCGAAAACGACGCGGCTAAAGGTAGCGTTTCAGCTCTTCCGCCATTTTGTCGGGTGGCGTGCCATAGGCGAAATGGGTGACATATTCGCCGTCCTTGCCCATC
>DATEMT010000087.1:0-13298 GCA_035275445.1 Methyloceanibacter sp.
GGCCTATCCGCAGATCCTCACGACCTCGGCCCGAACCGGCGACGGGATCGAGGAGCTGCGCGCGGCAATCGCCGCGTTCGCGCCCTGACCATCAGGTCATAAAGCGGTCCCACAGCGCCACGACCCAGACGAGGCCGGCAAGCGCGAGGGCGAAGAACACGCCGGCCGAGGCGAGGTCCTTGGTGATGCGGATCGCCTCGTGCTTCTGCGGCTCGATATGGTTGCACAGGCGCTCGATCGCGGTGTTGAGGAACTCGACAGCGAGAACGAAGAGGAGGCTCCCGGCGAGCGCCGCCCAGATCCACAAATCTTTCGCCAGGAAAACGGACACAGGGAGGAGGAGGCAGGCGATCGCGACTTCCTGCTTGATCGCCGATTCGGTCGCGAGCCCTTCGCGAAGACCGCCCATGCTGTTCCAGAAGGCGGCGGCGATCCGGGCCAGTCCGCCGCGCCCGGGAAGGGCCCCGCGCACGGGCGGCAAATCGCCGGACGCGGATTTTCCGGACCCTTCTTTTTCCGCCTTTTCACGCATCGGCCCTGACCCATCATGCGGCAAGCGAACTTGTATAGGCGAGCCGGGCGGCGCTGAATAGCCGAGCCTATCGCTTGTCGCGCCGCCCCCCGCGCCGCTATAAGCGCGAGGTGGCCAAGACCAAATCATCCCCCGCCAAGCCCAAGGACCGGCCTGCGCCGAAGGCGCGCGCAGCCGCCGCGAGCGTGGCCGACGTCATCGCCTCGGTCCACGCCAAGGCCAAGGTCCTATCGGAGGCGCTGCCTTATATGCAGCGCTATGACCGCAAGACCGTGGTGGTGAAATATGGCGGCCATGCCATGGGCGACCCGGTGCTCGCCGCCAATTTTGCCCGCGACATCGTTCTGATCAAGCAGGCCGGCGTGAACCCGGTCGTGGTGCATGGCGGCGGCCCGCAGATCGGCTCACTGCTCGACCGGTTGAACATCCGGTCGGAGTTCAGGGGTGGGTTGCGCGTGACCGACAGGGCGACGGTCGAAGTGGTCGAGATGGTGCTTGCGGGCACCGTCAATAAGGAGATCGTGACCGCCATCAACAGTCAGGGCGGCAAGGCGGTCGGCATCTCGGGCAAGGACGCGAACCTGATGCGGGCGAAGCGGCTCGAGCGGCGCTGGCGCGACCCCTCCTCCAATATCGAGCAGATCGCCGATCTCGGCTTCGTCGGCGACCCGGCCGCCGTCGATCCGCACATCATCGACGTCATCATCCAATCCGACTTGATCCCGGTGGTGGCGCCGATCGGGGTCGGACCCGACGGCGAGACCCTCAACATCAACGCCGATACCTTCGCCGCGGCCCTTGCCTCGGCGCTCAAGGCCAAGCGGCTCCTTCTGCTCACCGACGTCGAGGGCGTGCTCGACAAGAACGGCAGCCTGATCAAGTCGCTGACCACGGCGGAAGCGCAAGACCTGATCGACGACGGCACCATCTCCGGCGGCATGATCCCGAAGATCGAAAGCTGCCTCGACGTCATCGCCGAAGGTGTCGAGGGCGTCGTCATCATCAACGGCAAGGTGCCGCATGCGGTGTTGCTCGAACTCTTCACCGAGCATGGCGCGGGCACTCTGATCGAGCGGCGCCGGCGGAAAAGCGCGGGAGGGGCGCCATGACCGACCGCGTCTCGCCGTCGCGCAGCTTCGATCACGTCGAAGCCTGGGTGTTCGACCTCGACAACACGCTTTACCCCGCCGAGTGCGATCTGTTCGCGCAGATCGACCGGCGCATGGGCGAGTTCATCGCCAGTTCCTTCGGTATCCCGCTCGCCGAGGCGCAAAGTTTGCGCGAGACCTATTACTACGAGCACGGCACCACGCTCGCGGGGCTCGTGCGCCTGCACGGCGTGCCGCCCGACGATTTCCTCGACTACGTGCACGACATCGACCTCGGCGCGGTCAGCCCCTCGCCCGAGCTTGCGGCGGCGCTCGACGCGCTCCCGGGGCGGAAGTTCATCTTCACCAACGGCTCGCGCAAGCACGCCGAAGCCGTGGTCGAGCGGCTCGGCATCAGTGGCCTGTTCGCCGACATCTTCGATATTCATGCGCTCGGCTACGTCCACCCCAAGCCGATGCGCCAGGCCTATGAGCGCTTCATCGGCGCTTACGCCGTCGCGCCGCGCAAGGCCGCGATGTTCGACGACCTGCCGCATAACCTCGAGACCGCGCATGCGATCGGGATGACCACGGTGCTGGTGCACGGCGTGACGCCGCATCCCGAGCATCAGGCGATGACCGGCTGGACCGAGCTTCCGGCCCATATTCACCACCGCACCGAGTCGCTTCCCGCCTTCCTTGCCGAAATCCGCGCCGCTCTTTCGCCCCCCAATGCGGAGCTTGCGCCGGGCCAAGCACAGTTCTGTCTGATCTGACCAAGGCCGCCATGACCCACGACCATCTCAAGACCTTCATCGACAGCGCCTACGAGCATGCCGTCGAGATCACGCCGGAAACCAAGGGCGTGGTGCGCGATGCCGTCAGCGAGGTGCTCGATCTCCTCGACAAGGGCGAGCTTCGCGTGGCGGAGAAGCGCGACGGCGGCTGGACCGTGCATCAATGGCTGAAGAAGGCGATCCTCCTGTCTTTCCGCCTCAACGAACCGCACAAGATCGACGGCGGTCCGGGTGACGGTGCCTGGTGGGACAAGGTCCCGAGCAAATTCGCCAAGTGGAAGGCCAAGGACTTCAAGGAGGCGGGCTTCCGCGCCGTGCCGGGATCGGTGGTGCGCCACTCGGCCTATATCGCGCCGGGCGTCGTACTGATGCCGTCCTTCGTCAATCTCGGCGCGCGGGTCGAATCCGGCACCATGATCGACACCTGGGCCACGGTCGGCTCCTGCGCGCAGATCGGACGCAACGTCCATCTGTCGGGCGGCGCCGGCATCGGCGGCGTGCTCGAGCCGATCCAGGCCAATCCCGTCATCATCGAGGACAATTGCTTTATCGGCGCCCGCGCCGAGGTCGCCGAAGGGGTGATCGTCGGCGAAGGCTCGGTGTTGTCGATGGGCGTCTATCTCGGGCAATCGACCAAGATCGTCGACCGCGCCACCGGATTGGTGCATCAGGGCCGGGTGCCGCCCTTCTCGGTGGTGGTGTCGGGCGCCATGCCCGGCAAGCCATTGCCGGACGGGACGCCCGGGCCCTCGCTCTACTGCGCCGTCATCGTCAAGACCGTCGACGAGCGCACGCGCGCCAAGACCTCGATCAACGAATTGCTCAGAGACTGAGCCGGCGGAGGGACGCAAGCGATGAAGCCGATCGACGTCGATTTCGCGTCTCTGTTCCTGTCGCGCGAGGGGCGGATCAACCGGAGCAAATTCTGGATCGGTGCGGCGTGCTTCATCGCCGTCTGGCTTCTCATCGAGCTCGTTTTCGGCGCGTCCATCTTCGGGCGGATCGTGAAGTTGCTGCTTGCGATCGCGCTGCTCTATCCGGCCTTCGCCGTTGCCGCCAAACGCTTCCAAGATCGAAACCGGCCGGGAGAGACCGCCCTGTTCGGCCTCGTCCCCGTCTTCGCCGCCATTCTGCTCGATTGCTTCGGCATGACCGGCGATGCGATGGGGGCGAACGGGCTCGGGTGGATTTGCCGGCTGATCTATCTCGGCGTCGGCTTGTGGTTCGCGATCGAACTTGGCGCGCTCAAGGGCACGCCCGGGCCGAACCGCTTCGGCGGCGATCCCTTGGCCGCCGTGTACTAGGCCCTCGCTTCCGACCGGCTTGCCACGCGGGCGGGCAGCGGTCATGTTGCGGGGCCCATGAACGCGCTTCCGAGCCTTTGCCCCGCCAATGTCCGCACTCGGCGATAAAGCCCTCCAGATCGCACAAGAGCTGATCGCTTGCCAAAGCGTGACGCCCGAAGACGCGGGCGCGCTCGATGTTCTCATCGGCGCATTGAAGCCTGCGCGCTTCACCTTCTGGCGCCTCAATTTCAAGGACGAGGACACGCCGCCGGTCGACAACCTCTATGCGCGTTTCGGCGAAGGACCGCCGCATCTCTGCTTCGCGGGCCATGTCGATGTCGTTCCGCCGGGCGATCCGGCGTTGTGGCGCCATCCGCCCTTTGCCGCCGAGATCAGCGACGGGGTGCTTTACGGAAGGGGCGCCTCCGACATGAAGGGCGCGATCGCCTGCTTTGCTGCGGCGGCGGTCGACTACATCAAGTCGCGCGGCCGCGAGCTCGACGGCTCGATCAGCTTTCTCATCACCGGCGACGAAGAAGGACCGGCGATCAACGGCACGAGCAAGGTGCTTGCTTGGATGAAGGAGCAAGGCGAGCGGCTCGATCATTGCCTCGTGGGCGAGCCGACCAACGCCACGCGCATCGGGCAAGCGCTCAAGATCGGCAGACGCGGCAGCTTGAACGGGACCTTGAAGGTCACCGGCGTGCAAGGCCACGTCGCCTACCCGCATCTCGCCAAGAACCCGGTCAAGGGGCTGGTCAAGGCCCTGGCCAGACTCTACGACACGCCGCTCGACTACGGCAGCGCGCATTTCTCGCCGTCGAATTTCGAGGTCACCAGCGTCGATGTCGGCAACCTCACCACCAACATCATTCCGGCGACGGTCCAAGCGCGCTTCAATATCCGTTTCAACGATCGCCACAGTGCCGATTCGCTGAAGGCGCATGTCAAGGAACAGGCCGCGCTCGCGCTCTCCGGCAGCGATCTGTCGCTCAGCATCGACTTCGAGCCGCCGAGCGCCTCCTTCCTGACCGATCCCGGCCCGCTCGATGCGCTGTTGAGCGAGGCGATCAATGAGGTCACGGGTCTCACGCCCTCGCTTTCGACCGACGGCGGAACCTCCGATGCCCGCTTCATCAAGGAATATTGCCCGGTCGTCGAGTTCGGGCTCACCACCGCGTCGATCCACAAGGCCGACGAGCACGTCGCGGTCGCCGACATCGAGACGCTGACGGCGGTCTACCGGCGCTTCATCGCGCTTTATTTCGAAACGTTCGGGGGCGCCGATGCCGGGTGATCCCCGGCCGATCGGGGTGTTCGACTCCGGCATGGGCGGGCTCACCGTGCTGAAGGCGCTGACCGCGCGCCTCCCCGACGAGCGCTTCGTCTATCTCGGCGACACCGCGCGGCTGCCTTATGGCACCAAGAGCGCGGAGACGGTGCAGGCCTACGCGCTCCAGGCGACGCGGCTCCTGCTCGATGAAGGCGTGAAGATGCTGGTGGTCGCCTGCAACACCGCCTCGGCGGTCGCGCTCGGGCGGTTGCAGGAAGCGTTCACGCCGCTGCCGGTGATCGGCGTGATCGAGCCCGGAGCGCGCGCGGGCGTCGCCGCCACCGCAAATCGCCGCATCGCCGTGATCGCGACCGAGGGCACGGTCAGAGGCGGGGCCTATGCCCGCGCCATCCGCCATCTCATGAGCGATGCCGAGGTGACGCAGCAGCCTTGCGGGGTGTTCGTGGCCCTGGCCGAGGAGGGCTGGGCCGACACGCACGCGACCCGCGCCGCGGCCGAGCACTATCTCGGGACGCTGTTCTCAGGCCCCGAAGCGCCCGATACGCTCGTGCTCGGCTGCACCCATTTCCCCGTGCTTGCGAGCGCCATCAAGGCCGTCATCGGCCGCGACGTGGCGCTGGTGGATTCGGCGGAAACAACCGCTGCGGCCGTCACCGAGGCGCTATCGGCGTCCGGCCTTGCGAGCGGCGCCGAACCCGCCTCCGGCGCCGTCGTGCGCTTCTTCGCCACCGATTCGCCCGAGCGTTTCGCGCGGGTCGGCGCCATCTTTCTCGGCCGCGCCATCGACCCGGCTTCGGTCACGCTGGTCGATCTCCGCGCTTTCGCCTAGGCCTTTGGCGGCGGCTCGTTGTCGGGCAGCACCGCCGAATCGTCGGTGAGATCGGCTTGCTCGAGGTCGGGCGGCGCCTTGGTGTCGGCGGCGACGCTCACCTCGCGCAGCAGGCTGTTGAGCCAGGGCCGGCCCAGCAGCAGCAAGATCGCGAGCGCATAGACCGTCGTGGCCAAGACGACGAGGATCGCGAGCGCGGTTTCGTCGCGGAACTTGGTCATGTCGGCGAGCGCGCGCTCCAATCCGTAGGCGCCGGCGAAGAGCGCAGCCGCGAGCACGATACCGGCGACGATCAGCTTCGCAACCGGCCTGCCGATGGCGGTGCCGGACACGGCGAAGCCCTGGCGGCGGGCAAAATAGGCAAGCAGGCTGAGATTGATCCAGGCGCCGACGCTGGTTGCGAGCGCGAGACCCACTTGCGCGAGCGGCCCCATCAACACGACCTTCAACGCGATGTTGATGGCGGCGGCGAGCAGCGCCGCCTTGACCGGGGTTGCCGTATCGCCGCGCGCGTAGAACGGAGCGGTGAAGCTCCGCATCAGCACGAAGGGCAGGAGCCCGAACGAATAGGCGGCGAGCGTGGCGCCGGCGGCGGCGGCATCGGCAGCGGTGAATGCGCCGCGGGCAAAAAGCGCGCGCATGATGAGATCGGGGATGACGACGGCGGCAACGGCGCAAGGGATGGTGAGGAGAAGCGCGAGCTGGATGCCGCGCGCTTGCGCCGAGGCCGCGCCCCGCTCATCGCCCGCGGCAAGCCGGCGCGCCATCTCGGGAAGCAGCACGGTGCCGACGGCGATGCCGACCACGCCGATGGGAAGCTGGTTGATGCGGTCGGCGTAATAGAGAGCGGAGAGCGCCCCCGTCGGGAGGAACGAGGCGATCAGCGTGTCGGCGAAAAGCGCAAGCTGCACGCCGCCGGCACCGATGATGGCGGGGCCGAGCGCTTTCAAGAAGCGGCGCGTCGGTTGGTTGAGGGTCGGCATGCGCAGCCTGATGCCGATGCCGTGCGCCTCGGCGTCGCCGCCAACGAGGAACACGATGGCGATGCCCGCGAGCAGGACGCCCCACGCCGCGGCATGGCCGGCATCGGAGAACAGAGGCGCGAGCAGCAGCGTGGCCACGATCGACAGGTTGAGGAGAATCGGCGCACCGGCGGCCGCGGCGAAGCGGTTGTTGGCGTTGAGGATGCCGGCGAACAGCGTCTCGATCGACACGAGCGCGAGATAGGGAAAGGTGATGCGGGTGAGCGCGACGGCAAGGTCGAAGCGCTCCGGATCGTCGATGAAGCCCGGCGCGAGCAGGCTCACGACCCAAGGCGTGAACAGGAGCGCAAGACCCAAGAGCGCGAGATTGATGACGATCAGCGCCGAAGCGATCTGGTCGGCGAAGAGCTTGGCCGCCGGGAGCCCCGCTTCTTCCAGCGTGCGCGCGTAAGCCGGGACGAAGGCGGCGGCGAAGGCGCCCTCGGCGAAGATGGCGCGGAAATGGTTGGGGAGGCGGAACGCGACGAAAAACGCATCCGCCATCGGCCCGGCGCCAAGGATTGCCGCCATGACCACGTCGCGGACAAAGCCGGTGAGCCGCGAGACGAGCGTGAGCCCGCCAACGGTGGCAATGCGCCGGATCATGCCTGATTGCGGGCGGTCAATTCTCCCTCCCCGTTCGCGGCCAAGGCCTAGCTGAAATTCAGCCCCTTGACCATGCGTCGTGGGCTCCTGGGCCTTGAGTCCGGGTAGGGTCCCCCTCTCCCCTTGTGGAAGAGGGCTTCACGCCGCGAAGCAGGCGCAAGTCGCATGGCGGGAAGGGTGAGGGGGTTCTCGTTTTTCGACGCCGCTTCGCGGCTTACCCCTCACCACGAACGCCCAAAACGCGCTCGTGTCTCCCCCAAGGGGAGAGCGGAAAAAGAGTCCTTAATAGTCGACGCGGGCGAGGTAGAGGCCGGACGGGGGCGCGACGGCGCCGCAGGCGCCGCGCCTGCGCGCATCGAGCGCGGCCTTCAGATCGCGCGCTTTCCATTTGCCTTCGCCGACAAGCTTGAGCGAGCCGACCATCGAGCGCACCTGATTGTGGAGAAAGGAGCGCGCTTCCGCCTCGATCCTGATCTCACCGCGCTGCCGCGTCACGGTCAGCCTATCTAGCGTCTTGACCGGCGAAGACGCCTGACACTCGGACGAGCGGAAGGTGGTGAAGTCGTGATTCCCGACGAGGAGCTGCGCCGCCTCGTCCATAGCGGCGGCGTCGATATCGTGCGGGACCTGCCAGGCGCGATCGCGGTCGAGCGCGAGCGGCGAGCGCCGGTTGACGATGCGGTAGAGATAGGCCCGCGCTTTCGCCGAGAAACGCGCGTCGAAATCCTCCGCCACGAGATCGCACGACAACACGCTGATCGGGTCGGGCCGGACTTGCGCGTTCAACGCCTCGCGCACCTTCCACGGCTCCCACTCCTTGGCGAGATCGAAATGCGCGACCTGGGCCAGCGCGTGCACGCCCGCATCGGTGCGCCCCGCCCCGCGCGGCACGGTCTCCTCGCCGGAGAAGGCCTTGACCGCTTCGGCGAGCCGCCCCTGCACCGAGGGTCCGTTCTCCTGCATCTGCCAGCCGTCGAAGGGCGTGCCGTCATATTCGAGGATGAGCTTGTAGCGCGGCATGGCCTAAGCGAGCACGGTCCCGGTCTTGAGCTTCACCCCGCGCAAGAACTCGTCCGCCGCCATCGGCTTCTTTCCCGCGCGCTGCACTTCGGTCAGTCTCACCGCGCCCTTGCCGCAAGCGATCGTCAACGCATCGTCGAGAAGCGTTCCCGCGGGACCTGCGCCCTTGGCCGCTGCCGAGCGCAACACTTTGATGCGCTCGCGCCTGCCGCCGCGCTCGATCTCGAACCAGGCGCCGGGATGGGGCGACAGGCCGCGGATGCGGTCATGCACGTCGCGCGACGGCAGCCGCCAGTTGATCCGCATCTCGCGCGGGTCGAGCTTCGGCGCATAGGTCGCGGCCGCGTCGTTCTGCTGACGGCAACTCAACTGTCCCTCCTCGAGCGCGGCGAGCGCCTGCACCATCAATTCGGCGCCGAGCGGCGCGAGCGCGTCATGGAGTTCGCCCGCCGTCATCTCCGGACCGATCTTGACGCGGTCGGCGAGACAGACGGGACCGGCATCGAGACCCTCGGTAAGGCGCATGATGGTGACGCCGCTCGCGCTATCGCCGGCCATGACGGCGCGGTTGATCGGCGCAGCACCCCGCCAATGGGGAAGGAGCGAAGCATGGATATTGAAGACGCCGCGAGGCGGGGCCTCGAGAATGTCCTTCGGCAGGATCAGCCCATAGGCCACGACCACGGCGGCGTCGGCGCCGATCGCGGCGAAGCGCGTGCCTTCCCCGGGGGCTTTCAGCGACTGTGGCGTCAACACCGGGAGGCCTCCTTCCTCCGCGGCCTCGTGCACCGGCGATTTCCGCAAATTCATGCCGCGCCCCGCTTCGCGTGGCGGCTGGGTGTAGACGGCCAGGACCTCGTGCCCCGCGGCGCGAATTGCGCGAAGCGCCGGGACGGCGAACTCTGGCGTTCCCATGAAGACGATGCGCATCGGCGGGGCCTTACGGTTCGCGATCCATGACGCGGCGTGGCCGCCTCCCGTGGCCGTCATTCTTCCCGATAGATGCCCCAAACGGCATAAAGCGCGCTCGCGCTCGCCAGCAGAAAGAGGACCGAGAGCACGCCGCCCTCGACGTGCCAGCCGAGCAGCCGGCCGGAATCGTAGAGCACGTAGACGGCGAAGGTGAAGGCAAGGCCGTAGAGATAGGGCCGGCCCTTCATCGCCGCGACCGCGGCGATGACCGCGACGGCGACTTCGAGCGCGATGGAAGCGAGGAGGAGTGTCATGTTTAGAGCGCCTCGGTACGTTTCTGCTTGCTGAATTTCCGCACCACCATATCGCGCTTCAGCCGCGACAGATAATCGATGAAGAGGATGCCGTTGAGGTGGTCGATCTCATGCTGCACGAGCGTGGACCAGATACCTGAGAGCTCCCTTTCCTCGGCCTTGCCCTCGCGACCGATATAGGCCACGCGGATCCTGGCCGGCCGTTCGATCTCGGCGGTGAAGTCGGGAATGGAAAGGCAGCCCTCGTCGTGCATCCTGAGCTCCTCGGAGCGGTCGAGGATCTCGGGGTTGATCATGACGAGCGGCGTATGAGGCGCGTCGTCTTTGGCCGGGTCCATGACGATCAGGCGGCGGGACACGCCGAGCTGGGGCGCGGCGAGACCGATGCCCGGCGCGTCGTACATGGTTTCAAACATGTCGTCGATGAGCCGGTCGAGTTGAGCGTCCACGCGCTCGACCGGCTTCGACTGCTTGCGCAGAATGGGGTCGGGAAGGATGAGAATGGGTCGGATGGCCATTTGAGGGGCTGAAATAAGGAGCGAAGCCAACCCGGTCAACAGCCAGCGCCGGAAGCGGTCTCCGACCCGCCCGGACGCCGATGTTCCTGTTTTGGTCTAGCCGGGGCGCGAATCGGTTTATCTTGGCCGGATGGCCTTCGAGCCCATCAGGATCGGGAGCGTCACCGTCGAGCCTCTGCTTGCGCTCCTTGCGCTTGGCGGCCTCGCCGTCCTTGCCCTGCTCCTCCTCGCCATTGCGCTCCTTGTCCATATGAGCGGGCGGCGGCGCGAGGCGAGCGCCCAAGCCGCGGAGCTTGCCGAGCTCAAGGGGCGGCTCCAGAGCTTCGCCGAGATCAGCGTCGCGCGGCAGGGCGACGTCGCGCGCGCCGTCAACGAGCGGCTCGACCGCATGACGCACCGGGTCGGCACCGATCTCAACGAGACCTCGCGCAAGACCCATGAATCGATCGCCAAGCTCAACGAGCGGCTCGCCGTCATCGACACCGCGCAAAGGAACTTGACCGACCTCTCCAACAACATGGTGAGCTTGCAGGAGATCCTCGCCAACAAGCAGGCGCGCGGCGCCTTCGGCCAGTTGCGCATGGAAACCATCGTCAAGGACGGCTTGCCCAACGGGGCCTACACCTTCCAGCCGACGCTCTCGAACGGCAAGCGGCCGGATTGCCTGTTGCACATGCCGAATGCCCAGGCCTCCGTCGTCATCGACGCCAAGTTCCCGCTCGAAGGCTTCGAGGCCTTTCGCGCCGCGCGGCGCGACGAGGAGAAAAAAGAGGCGGCGCGGCGCGTGCGCGTCGATGTCACCCGCCATGTCGAGGCGATGGCCGAGCGCTACTTCATCGCCGGGGAGACGCAAGACACCGCCATTCTGTTCGTGCCGTCGGAAGCGATCTATGCCGATCTCTGCGAGCATTTCTCCGACCTGGTGCAAAAAGCGCACCGCTCCCGCATCGTGATCTGCGCCCCCAATATGCTCATGCTCGCGGTGCAGACCATGCAGGCGATCTTGAAGGACGTGCAGATGCGCGAGCAGGCGCATCTCATCCAGCGCGAGGTGACGCGGCTGATGGACGATATGGGCCGCTTCCGCGAGCGCGTGCTCGATCTCCAGCGCCATTTCGGCCAGGCCAATCAGGACATCGAGAAGATCCTGACCTCGTCGGACAAGATCGCCCAGCGCGGGCGCAAGATCGAAACGCTGGAGTTCGAGGAGAGCGCACAAGCGGCGGTCGGAGAGGCGCAAGCCGCGTCACCGCCAAAGCCGCAAGTCGGCGAGCGCAAGCGGAACGGCGGCGGGGCGTCCCTGCCCGGTCTTCTCCCCGGCGAATAGTCGAAAGACCTTCCCCACGCAGGCTCAGCGTTTCTCGCGGGACGACGCTTTCTTCCGCGCCGCGCGCTTGCGCGCCGCCTGTTCGTGGCGCTCGCCATAGCGCATGGCTTCGAGCTTCATGCCGTCGGGATCGAGGAAGAAGACGGCATAGTAGTCGTCGTAATACTCGCCGGCGGGATCGACGATGGTCGCGCCGCGTTCTTCGAGAAACGCCTGCAACGCATCGACGTCCTTCCGGCTCCGCAAACGGAACGCGTAGTGATGAAAGCCGATATCGCCCTTGCGGTATTTGTGCTTCCGGCCTTTCGCGTCGGCGGCGGCGATCCAGAACAGCGTCTTGTCGTTGTGCCAGCCCATCATGCCGTCGTACTCGGCCTCGAGCTCGAAGCCGAGGAAGGCCATGAGAGGAGCATAAAAGGCCTTCGAGGCTTTGAAGCTGCCGACGCTGAGCACGAGGTGATCGATCCCTGTGACGCGCACCATTCTCGTTCTCCTTGTCCGAGGCCGCGAACGGGCAGCATAGCCGGTTTCTCATGACGGGGCGGACCGGGACTGGTATGAAGCAGCATGACTGTCACGGGGGAAGCACGACAGCCAGAACCGCAGCGCAAGTGGACGGAGATCCTGTTCACCCGGAAGATGCTGACTTGCATCTTCTTAGGCTTCAGCTCGGGGATGCCGCTGTTTGTCCTGATTTCGCTCGTGCCGGCGTGGCTCCGCAGCAATCAGGTGGACCTCGCCACCATCGGCCTGTTCGCGCTGGTCGGCCTGCCCTACACCTGGAAATTCGTTTGGTCGCCCTTGATGGACCGCTTCAAGCTGCCGTTCCTCGGCCGGAGGCGCGGCTGGGCCGTGTTGACGCAGCTTGGCCTCCTGCTTTCGATCGGCGTATTGGGCCAGTTCGATCCCTCGACCTCGCTCGGACCGATCGTTTGGATCGTGTTTGCGGTCGCCCTGTTCAGCGCGAGCCAGGACATCGTACTTGACGCCTACCGGCGCGAATTGCTGGCGGACGACGAGCTTGGAACCGGCACGTCGTTCTGGATCAACGCCTACCGGCTGTCCGGCCTCGTGCCGGGATCGCTGGCCCTGATCCTCGCCGACCAATTGCCGTGGACGGCGGTGTTTTGGATCACCGGCCTATTCATGCTGGTCGGCATCATCACCACCCTGACGATCAAGGAAGTGAGCGATGACGCGCTGGCGCCGCGCACTTTGCGCGAAGCCATCGTCGATCCGTTCGTGGAGTTTTTCAGCCGTGACGGACTTACGGCCGGATTCGCCATTCTCGCCTTCCTGTTTCTCTACAAGTTGGGGGACAACATGGCTACGGCGCTCGCCACGCCGTTTTACATCGACATGGGTTACAGCAAGACCGAGATCGGCACCGTGGCCAAATTCGCCGGTCTGTGGGCCGTCATCGCCGGCGCCGCGGTCGGCGGCATCATGATGCTCAAACTGAGCATCAACCGGGCGCTGTGGATGTTCGGCTTCGTGCAGATGTTCACCATCCTGCCCTTCGTGTGGCTCAGTCAGGCGGGGCACACGCTCCTGGGTCTGTTCATCGTGGTCAGCGGCGAATACCTCGCCGTCGGTCTCGGCAGCGTTGCGCTGACGGCTTTCATGGCGAGGGAAACCAGCAAGGCCTTTACCGCCACCCAATTTGCCCTGTTCAGCAGTTTGATCGCGGTCCCGCGCACGTTTGCCAATGCTTCGACCGGCTTCATCGTCGAGGCGGTGGGGTGGACGCAGT
>DATEMT010000088.1:0-4648 GCA_035275445.1 Methyloceanibacter sp.
GAGCTTCATGCGCTCGCCGGCGAGCTCGCCGTAAGAGAGACTGCCGAGCCCGGTCATGATCGCGGTGAGCCCCGCTTCGCCGCTTCCCGCCTCGACCGTCTTGCGCGCCTCGCCGCCCGGCGCCCACTGCGCCGCCATCCAGGCGAGGTCGTTGACGAGAAGCTCGGTGACGACGCGGAGATACTCGGCGCGCCGCGCGCAATTGCCGTTGGTGCACTTGGCGGTATCGAAATCGCTCGCAGGCCGCGCGCCGTTGCCCGGCCCGGTGCCGTTCAGGTCCTGGCCCCAGAGCAGAAACTCGACCGCATGGTAGCCGGTCGCGACATTGGCCTCGACGCCGCCCGCCTCTTGCAGCTGATCGGCGAGGAGCTCGGCGGTGATCTTGCTCGTGTCGAGCTTCTTGCCGCCGATGGTGAGCGACGTGTTGGCGATCACGTTGGCGGTGTAGAGCTCGTTCTCGGGCGAGTCGGTCCCGTAGGACGAAGCGACATAATCGATCAGCCCTTCGTCGAGCGGCCAGGAATTCACCCTGCCCTCCCAATCATCGACGATGGCGTTGCCGAAGCGATAGGCCTCGGTCTGCATGTAAGGGATACGGGCGGCGATCCAGGCGGCGCGCGCGGCGCGCAAATTGTCCTCAGTCGGCGCAGCGATCAGGGCATCGACCGCGAGCTTGAGCGTCCGCGCCGTGTCGGCCGAGTCGCCGTAAGCAGCCTCGGCGATATCGGCGTAGATTTTCACGACGTCTTTGGCGGCGGGCGCCGCCGCAACCGGGGCGGCAAGGCACGCGCTCAGCGCCAGCACGGAAATCGGAATTGCAATCGATCGGATGCCAATCATCGTCACCCTGTTCCCCCTCGGGCCGTCTTCGGCCCCGCTTTTTGGCCCGGCAAAGAGAATGCGATGGCCTTCGGGCCTAGACCCTCAGGCCACCGCAAGGTTGAGATGAGCAAACGGCCGCGCTTTCGCTTGGGCGTTTCAGGGCGTCCGGGCTGGGCAGCCGGATGCCTTGTCATGACCCTAGCGCTAACGGTAACATGCACAAAGTGAACTCTTTTCATGAGAATAATTGCACGTCATGCATCTACGGGAAATCGACGCCAATCTGCTCGTCACCCTCGACGCCCTCCTCGTCGATGCGAGCGTGACCCGCGCCGCCGAGCGCCTCGGCCGGAGCGCGTCGGCCATCAGCCACGCTTTGGCCAAGCTCCGTGAGATTTTCGCCGACGAGCTGTTCGTGCGCGCGGGCCAGAGGCTGGTGCCGACGGCAAAAGCGCTCGAGCTTGCGCCGACTGTTCACGTCATCCTTGCCGGCATGGAGAGCCTGCTCCGGCCCAACAAGCCGTTCGACCCGTCGGAGACCTCGCGCGATTTTGCCGTCGCGACCAGCGAGGCCGGCGAGTTGATGCTGGTGCAACCTTTGCGCCGGCGGCTGCAACAGCTCGCACCGAATGTGCGGGTCGGGTGGGTGGCCTCGCGCAACGAGGACAACATCGATGCGCTGCGCAACGGGCGGTCTCATTTCGTCATCGATATCGAGAGCGTTCCGCCGCAAGCCCCCGATATCCGCGTGCTGCGGCTCAGCGACGACGCGCTCGCCACGCTCGCCCGCCCGGGCCATCGCCTGGCGCGCGCCGCGCCGAAGGCGGAGTCCTTCGCCGCCTCGGGCCATATCGACGTGCATGGCCTGCCGGCGCTTGACCTCGTCAATCGCGCGCTCGCCCCGCACAAGCTAACCGCCACCATCACCTCGCGCGCCTCCTCTCTGCTTTCGGGACTTTTGCTCGCGCTGAACAGCGAGGCGCTGATCACCGTGCCCGCCTCCCTTGCCGCCTCGCTGGAAAAGCAGTTCGGGTTCAAGCGTGTGCGCCAACCTTTTCCGCCCATTCTGTTCCCATTGCGGCTCATGTGGCATTCGAGCTACGACCGCGACGAATGCCATGCCTGGGTGCGCGGAGAACTCGTCAAGTTTTCCGGCGAGATGCAGGCTACCGGCTGAGGTCTGGCCATGAGCGCCGTTCGTTTTGTTTGGTTTGGTATCGCGGCTTGGTTGGCCGCGACGGCTGTGCCGGCGGCGCCCGCATTCGCGGTCGAGCCGTCGGCGATCGAGAGCAATCTCGTCGTTCCGGTCGACGGCGTCGATAAGACGCTCCCGCTCGAAAAGGCAATGGCCGCCCTCAATATCCCTTCGGTCAGCCTCGCGCTGATCGAAGGCGACCGCATCGCGTTGGCGCAAGCCTACGGCGCAAGCTCGACGCCGGCGACGATCTACCAGGCCGCGTCGCTCTCGAAGTTCGTGACCGCGGTCGGCGCCATGCGGCTCATCGAGGCAAAGCGGCTCGACCTCGACGCCAATGTCGATGCTGGTCTTGCGTCGTGGAAAGTGCCTCAGAACGAATTCGACAAGGGCCATCCCGTCACCTTGCGCGGGCTGCTCAGCATGACGGCCGGAATCGGCGTGCCCGGGTTCCTCGGCTACGCCATCGGCGACGAGGTGCCGAACCTGACCCAGATCCTCTACGGCCTGCCCCCGGCGAACTCGGCGCCCGTCACCGTGATTGCCGAGCCCGGCAGCGTCTATCGCTATTCCGGCGGCAGCTACGAGGTGGCCGAAGCGCTGATGGTCGATACCATGGGGACCTCGTTCCCCGACGTGATGAAAGAGGTCGTTCTCGACCCGGCGGGCATGTCGCGCAGCAGCTTCGCGACGACCCTTCCGGCCGATCTCGAGCGCGAGGCCATGCACGGGCATTTGGCCGATGGCAGCGAAATCCCCGGCGGCTACCACCTCTTTCCCGAACATGCCGCCGCCGGCCTGTGGTCCACGCCGACCGACCTCGCCAACCTCCTCCTTCTGATCGGCCGCGCCTGGCGGGGCGAAAGCCAGCTTTTCCTGAGCTCCCAGACCGTGCGGGAGATGCTGACGCCGCAGAATGGCGGCCCTTACGGGCTCGGCGCGGCCATAAGCGAGGCCGACGGGGTGCTTACGGTGATGAAACGGGGCCAGAATGCCGGTTTTCAGTCCTACCTGATCCTGCTTCCGGCCGAGGGGCAGGGCATGGTGGTGATGACCAACGGCGATAATGGCTCGATTCTGGCCGAGGCCTTGATCCGCCGCGCGGCCCAACTGTTCGACTGGCCGACCCTTGGGCCGCTCGAAGACTGAGCCTGGGCAAGATTTGCGTCTTTAACGTCGACCCTCTGGTTTCTGTCACAAGCCTCGATTACGATGGGTCTCCCGTATTGCCGAGTACGGGTCCCCGGAGGTCATCGATGTCCGCATGGTTCCGCGCCGGCCTGTTCGCCGCGCTGTTCGTTTTTGCCACCACCCCTTCCCCCGCAGCCGAGAAGACATTTCAAGACGACGCCCTCGACGACGCCGCGATCACCCTTGAGGCCGACCTCAAGGACGAAGCGGGGACGGTCGAGACGCCGCTCGCCAAGCTGACGCAAGAGGCCGAGGCGCTGCTCAAGCGCCAGGATCTCGAAGCCGCGGCGAATGTCTACGTGCAGATCGTGACGCTCGCGCCAGACGACGCCAAATCTTGGCGGCGCCTCGCCGATATCTGGCTGCTCATCCCGGCAACGAGCGAGGACGACGGCTCGACGCGCATCGAGCGCGCCCGCACCGCCGGTTACATCGCCTATCGGCGCGCGACGACGCCGGAGGAGGAATCCGTCTCGCTCGTCACGCTCGCCAACGCTTTCACCAAGCGCGAGGAGTGGCGGCAGGCGTTGAACGCGCTAAAGCTTGCGCTCCAGCTTCGGCCGACGCCCGAGCTTCAGATCGTCTATGACGGCTTGCGCGAGAAATACGGCTTTCGCGTCGCCAATTTCAGCGTCGATTCGGACGCGGCAAGCCCGCGCGCCTGTTTCCAGTTCACCGAGGGCCTGCCGAAGCGCACCGACTTCGCCCCCTTTGTCGCCGTGGCCGGAGAGGACAAGCCGGCGCTGTCGGTCGATGACGGCCAAATCTGCGTCGAGGGACTGAAGCACGGCGAGACCTACGGCATCACGCTCCGCGCCGGCCTGCCCTCGAGCGTGGGCGAGGACCTGCTCAAGAACGCAGACTTTAATATCTATGTGCGCGACCGGAGTCCGTCGGTCAGGCTCGCGGGCAACGGCTATGTGCTGCCGCGCACCGGCCAGCAGGGCATCCCGCTCGTCACCGTCAATACCGATAGAGTCAAGGCGACCATCTACCGGATCGGCGACCGCAGCATCACCGACAACGTGCTCGGCTATTCGTTCGAGCGCAATCTCTACGACTCCGATCTCGACGCGATTGCCAACAACACGGGCGAGAAGGTCTGGACCGGCGAGCTCAAGGTCGAGAAGGAACTCAACCAGGAAATCACCACCGCCTTCCCCATCATGGACGCGGTGCCGGAACTTCAGCCCGGCGTGTACCTGCTCGCGGCACAGCCGGCCAATACGCCGGGCGACGATTACGGCCAGCGCACGACGCAGTGGTTCGTCGTCTCCGATCTCGGTCTGACGGCGTTCTCGGGCAGCGACGGCATCCACGCCTATGTCAATTCGCTCGCGACAACGGCGCCGCTCGAAGGCGTCGAGCTCAGGCTGATTGCCCACAACAACGACGTGCTCGCGACGGCGAAGACCGACGCCGGCGGCGCGGTGACATTCG
>DATEMT010000089.1:0-7142 GCA_035275445.1 Methyloceanibacter sp.
TCAGCCGGAAACCACCGTCGCCGTGACCGGCACCAACGGCAAGACGTCGGTTGCCGCTTTCGTGCGCCAGCTTTGGTCGGGCGAGGGGTTGAAGGCTGCGAGCCTCGGCACGGTCGGACTGGTCAGTCCGTCGAGCGTCAAGCCGCTCGCCCACACGACCCCGGACCCGATCGAGCTTCACCGTATCCTTGCCGCGCTTGCCGCAGACGGCGTCACCCATCTCGCCTTCGAAGCCTCGAGCCACGGTTTGCAACAACGCCGCCTCGACGGCATTCGGCTCGCGGCCGGCGCCTTCACCAACATCTCGCGCGATCATTTGGACTATCACCCGAGCTTCGACGACTATTTCGCACAGAAGCTCCGGCTCTTCACCGAGCTCCTGCCGCAAGGCGCGGCCGCCGTGATCGATGTCGATACCGAGCCGGGCAAAGGCCTGGCCGCGGTCGCCGACGCAAGAGGGCTCAAGCTCGTCACGGTGGGATGGAGCGGAACGAGCTTGCGGCTTCTTTCTGCCGAGCGCGACGGCTTCTCTCAAGTCCTGACCATCGAGCATGACGGCGAGGCCCACCAAGTGCGCTTGCCGCTGGTCGGCGCCTTCCAGGCCTCCAATGCGCTCGTCGCAGCCGGTCTCGTCATGGCGACGGGCAGCAGCGCCGCGACCGTGTTGCCGGCGCTTCAATCGCTGCGCGGCGCGCGCGGGCGGCTCGATCTCGCCGGTAAGGGTCGGGGCGGTGCGCCAATCTTCATCGACTACGCGCACACCCCCGATGCGCTCGCAAAAGCCCTCGACGCCTTGCGCCCCTATGTCGAGCGAAGGCTCGTCGTCGTGTTCGGCTGCGGCGGCGATCGCGACAAGGGCAAGCGCCCCGAGATGGGAAAGGTCGCGGTTGCCAAGGCCGATCGCGCCATCGTCACCGACGACAATCCCCGCAGTGAAGACCCCGCCGAGATCAGACGCGAGATTCTGGCGGATGCGCCCGGAGCGCTCGAGATCGGCGACCGTGCCGCGGCGATCGCCGAGGCGATCGGCGGACTTGAGCGCGGCGATGTCTTGCTCGTGGCGGGCAAGGGACATGAGACCGGCCAGACGGTGGGCACGAAAGTGATTCCGTTCTCGGATCATGACGCGGTGGCCGCCGCGCTGAAGCAAGAGGCGACCTGTGGCTGAACCGCTCTGGACCCTCGGCGAGATCGCCAAGGCCGCGCCCGGTACGACGCTCGGCGCGGCAGCGACCCCGGTATCGGGCTGCTCCATCGATAGCCGCTCGCTCGCTCCGGGCGAGGTCTTCGTCGCGATCCGCGGACCGAACCGCGACGGGCACGCCTTCGTCGCCGCCGCTCTCGAAGGAGGCGCGGCTTGCGCCATCGTCGACAGCAGCTTCCCGCAGGCGGACGAGCAGCGCCTCGTGCGCGTCGGCGATACGCTCGAGGCATTGAACGGTCTCGGACGCGCCGCACGCGAGCGCGCGCGAACGACCAAGGTCATCGCCGTGACCGGCAGCGCGGGCAAGACCGGCACCAAGGAAGCGTTGCGCCGTGCGCTCGGCCCGAGCGGTTCGGTGCATGCCTCGGCCAAGTCGTTCAACAATCATTGGGGGGTTCCGCTGTCGCTCGCCAACATGCCGAAGGACGTGCGCTTCGGCGTGTTCGAGCTCGGAATGAACCATGCCGGCGAGATCGATGCGCTGACGCGGCTCGCGCGGCCGCACATCGCCGTTGTCACGACCGTCGCGCCGGTCCATCTCGGCTTCTTCCGCTCGGTCGAGGACATCGCCGACGCCAAGGCGGAGATTTTCCGTGGGCTCGAACCTCATGGCGCCGCCGTCATTAATCGCGACAGCCCTTACTTTCAGCAGCTCGAGGCTCATGCGCTTGCGCGCGGCGCCACCGTGGTCGGCTTCGGCGAAGCGCCCGAGGCCGAGGCCCGGCTGGTCAGGGTTGCGCTCGGTCCCGACGGATCGAATGTCAGCGCCGAGATCCTCGGCGAGACAATCGCCTACCGGCTCGGCGCTCCGGGCCGTCACCTGGTGCAGAACTCGCTTGCCGTTCTCGCGGCGGCGAAGCTTGCCGGCGCCGATCTCGCTTCGGCCGCGGCCGCGCTTGCCGGGCTCGAGGCGCAAGCGGGGCGCGGGCGCCGCAACGTCATTGCCACCAGACCTCCAATGGCGATCGTCGATGAATCCTACAATGCCAATCCGGCCTCGATGCGTGCCGCGCTGGCCACGCTCGGGCTGATGCCGCGCGGCGAATATCGCCGCCGGGTCGCGGTTCTCGGCGACATGCTCGAACTTGGTCCGGAGGGGCCCGGGCTTCACCGCGAGCTTGCGGAGTTCATTGACGAGGCGGGGGTAGATGTTGTTTTTGCCTGCGGCGAGCTGATGGGCTCGCTTTACGAGGCTTTGCCCACGAGCCGCCGGGGCGCCTACGCCAAGACCTCCGAGGAGCTTGGACCGACGCTCCTCGAAGCGGTCGGGCCGGGGGATGCGATCATGGTCAAAGGCTCTCTCGGCAGCCGCATGGCGCCGCTCGTCGAGGCGCTGAAACGGCGCTTTGGCACCGAAGCGGCGCCGGCGTAAAAAGGGGCCTCGGGAGGGGGAGAAGGCGATGCTCTATTGGCTGGCCCAGTTCGCGCCTGAGCTCTCCGCCTTCAATATCTTTCGCTACATCACCTTCCGCACCGGCGGGGCGCTGATCACGGCGCTCCTGTTCGTGTTTCTGTTCGGGCCGCGGGTGATCCGCTCCTTGCGCATTCGCCAAGGCAAGGGCCAGCCCATCCGCAAAGACGGCCCCGAGCGCCATCTCATCCAGAAGCAAGGCACCCCGACCATGGGCGGACTCATGATCCTGTCCGGCGTCACCGTCGCCGTGCTGCTGTGGGGCAATCTCGAGAATACCTTCGTCTGGGTCGTGCTGCTGCTCACCTTGGTCTATGGCGCCGTCGGCCTCTACGACGACTACCTGAAAGTCACCAAGCAATCGGCGGAAGGTTTCCGCGGACGCGTCAAGATCGTGATCGAAGCCTTCGCCGCCGTGGCCGCCACCGCCGTGATCGTGCATGCGAGCCAGGAGCCGCTTGCGACCTCGCTCACCATTCCCTTCTTCAAGGGCACGCTCATCAATCTCGGCTGGGTCTATATCCTGTTCGGCGCGTTCATCATCGTCGGCGCGGGCAACGCCGTGAACCTGACCGACGGCCTCGATGGGCTCGCCATCGTGCCGGTAATGATCGCGGCCGCCACCTTCGGCTTCATCTCCTACCTCGTCGGCAACGCGCTCTTCGCCGACTATCTGCAAATCCATTTCGTTGCGGGAACCGGCGAGCTTGCGGTGATCTGCGGGGCGCTGGTCGGCGCCGGCCTCGGCTTTCTCTGGTTCAACGCCCCCCCCGCGCTCATCTTCATGGGCGATACCGGCTCGCTCGCGCTCGGCGGCGCGCTCGGCACCATCGCGGCCGCCACCAAGCACGAATTGGTGCTCGCCATCGTCGGCGGCCTGTTCGTGCTCGAGGCCGCTTCGGTGATCGTGCAGGTCGCCTCGTTCAAGATGTTCGGCAAGAGAGTGTTCCGCATGGCCCCGCTCCACCACCATTTCGAGCAGAAGGGCTGGCCGGAATCGACGGTGGTGATCCGGTTCTGGATCATCGCCGTGGTGCTCGCGCTGGCCGGCCTCGCCACGCTGAAATTGCGCTAGATTCGCCCCGACATGATTCCCGTGACCACCTTCGCCGGCCGGGACGTAGCGGTCTTGGGGCTAGGGCTGAGCGGCCTTGCCGCTGCGCGCGGCCTCGAAGCCGGCGGCGCCAATCCCATTCTCTGGGACGACAACGCGCCCGCGCGCGAGGAGGCGGCGCGCCAGGGCTTCACGGTGAGCGACCTTGCCGCGGCCGATTGGTCGCGCTTTGCCGCACTCGTTCTCGCCCCCGGCATTCCCTTGACGCATCCGCAGCCGCATTGGAGCGTCGTCCGCGCCAAGGAAGCTCGCATCGAGGTGATCGGAGATATCGAGCTCCTCTTGCGCGAGCGGGCGCGGACATCCGCGCCGGGCAAGTTGGTTGTCATCACCGGCACCAACGGGAAATCGACCACCACCGCGCTCACCGCCCATCTCCTTGTCGCCGCCGGCAAGCGCGTGGCGCTCGGCGGCAATATCGGCAAGGCCGTGCTCGACCTCGATCCGTTCGCGCCCGACCTCACTTACGTCCTCGAATTGTCGTCGTTCCAGATCGAGCTTGCTCCGAGCCTCGCGCCGGACGCGGCGGCCCTTCTCAATGTCACGCCCGATCATCTCGACCGGCACGGGACGCTGGAAAACTATGCTCGCATCAAAGCCGCGGTCTTCGCCGCGCTAGGGCCCGATGCCACCGCCGTGATCGGCGTCGATGACGCGCCTTCGCGCGCAATTGCCGCATCCCTCGGCGGCGCCTCCCGGGTCAAGCGTGTCGCCGTCGGGCGCAGCGTCGAGACGGGCGTTTTCGCCGCAGACGGCGTCCTCCACGAGATAGAGGGCGGCCGCGAGTTGGCCAAGATCGACCTTGCCGGCATCGGCTCCTTGAGGGGCGCGCACAACTGGCAGAATGCCGCCGTGGCCTACGCGCTCGCCCGCTCGCAAGGCTTGAGCGCCGCCGTGATCGCCGAGGGGCTCAGGAGCTTTTCCGGCCTTTCGCACCGCATGGAACAGGTCGCGCGCCGGGGCAAGGTGCTGTTCGTGAACGATTCCAAGGCGACCAATGCCGACGCCGCCGGCAAGGCGCTCGCGAGCTTTACCGATATCTATTGGATCATCGGCGGCCGGGCGAAAGAGGGGGGATTAGCCGGACTTGAACCTTTCTATCCGAGAATCGTGCGAGCTTATCTGATCGGGGAGGCGGCGGACGCCTTTGCCGGCCAGCTCGGGGGTCAGGTCGATCATGTCCATTGCGGCACTCTCGCCCGCGACGTCGCGGCGGCCGCATTGGACGCGAGCGCTTCGGCGGCGAACGAGCCGGTCGTGCTGCTGTCGCCCGCTTGCGCCTCCTACGATCAGTTCGCCAATTTCGCCAAGCGGGGCGACGCGTTTCGCGACCTCGTCATGGCTCTCGACGGCGCCGAAGGGGTAAGGCAGGGACAAGCGGCATGAGGCTGACACGCGCCGACCGCAGCGTTCTGTCCGACTGGTGGTTCACCGTCGACCGCCTGATGTTCTTCGCCCTGCTCTTGCTCATGGGTACGGGCCTCGTGCTCTCGCTCGCGGCAAGCCCGCCGATCGCCGCCAAATACGGTCTCGAGCCGTTCTACTTCGTGCGCCGCCACGCGGCTCTCCTGCTGCCTTCGGTTGCGATCATGTTCGCCGCCTCGACGCTCACGCCGAAGCAGATCCGGCGGGCAAGCCTCGTCATCTTCGTCGTCGGCATCGCGCTGATGGCGCTCATCCTCGGGCTCGGTCCCGAGATCAAGGGCGCCAAGCGTTGGCTTCAGATCGGAGCATTCTCGATCCAGCCGTCTGAATTCGTGAAGCCCGCTTTCGTCGTGCTCACCGCCTGGCTGCTCAACGAGAGCCAGAAGCGGCGCGACGTGCCCGGTATCGAACTTGCCGTGGCGCTCTACGCCCTCTTTGCCACGCTGCTCGTGCTTCAACCCGATTTCGGCCAGACCCTTCTCGTGACGCTGGTCTGGGGCGCGCTGTTCTATATGGCCGGCATCAACATGGTGTGGATCGGCGGGCTCGCGGCCGCCGGCCTCGGCGGCATCGTCACGGCCTATCTCCTCGTTCCGCACGTCGCCTCGCGCATCGACCGCTTCTTCAACCCCGAATCCGGCGACACCTACCAGGCGGATCGCTCGCTCGATTCATTTCTTCACGGCGGTTGGTTCGGGCGCGGTCCGGGCGAAGGCACGGTCAAGAATGTGCTGCCCGACTCGCACACCGATTTCATCTTCGCGGTGACCGCGGAGGAGTACGGATTGATCGTCTGCCTCATTCTGCTCGCGCTCTTCGCCTTCATCGTCCTGCGCGGCCTGTCGAAGGCCTCGCAAGAACCTGACGGCTTCATCCGACATGCCGTTGCCGGTCTCGTCATGCTGTTCGGCTTGCAGACCCTGATCAACATGGCGGTCAATGTCGGGCTGCTTCCCGCCAAAGGCATGACGCTGCCCTTCATCTCCTATGGCGGCTCGTCGCTTCTCGCCATGGCGCTGACCATGGGCTTCGCGCTCGGGCTGACCCGCAAGCGGCCGATGGTTGGCCAACTGCCGGCCGGCGCGCGCCGCGATCAGGAATCGGAACGCATCAGGGAGCAGACGGCTTGACCGCGCGTCCCATCCTGCTTGCGGCGGGCGGCACCGGCGGGCATCTCTTCCCCGCCGCGGCGCTCGCGCAGGAACTGAAACGCCGCGGATATGACGTCGAGCTCGCGACCGACATCCGCGCCGAGAAATACGGCGTCGAGTTTCCCGCCCGGGCCATCCATCGCATTCCCTCCGCAACGATCGCGAGCCGCAATCCGTTCGCCGTCGCCATGACCTTCACCCGTCTCGGCATTGGCTATTTCGGTGCGCTTCGCCTGCTCATGACGACGAAACCCCGCGCGGTCATCGGCTTTGGCGGCTATCCCACCCTGCCGCCGATCATCGCCGCGAGCACGAGCGGCATCCCGACCGCGATCCACGAGCAGAACGCGGTGATGGGCCGCGCCAACCGCCTGCTGTCGCGCTTCGTCGATCGCATCGCGCTCTCCTTCAAGCCGACGCGGCTCCTTGGCGCCGGCGCCGAGGCCAAGGCGCAACTGACCGGAACTCCGGTGCGCGACGCCGTCCTGTCCTATCGCGACATTCCCTATTCCCCGCCCGAGCCGGGCGGCCGCCTCTTGCTTCTTGTCTTTGGCGGCAGTCAGGGCGCGCGGTTCTTCTCGGAGGCTATGCCTCCGGCGCTTGCGCGCCTGCCGGCGGACATGCGCGAGCGCCTGACCGTGGTGCAGCAGGCGCGCGAGGAGGACATCAAGGCGCTGCGCGACGCCTATTTGGCGGCGGGGATCGCCGCGCATATCGCCCCCTTCTTCCGCGACCTACCCGAGCGCATCGCCGGCGCGCATCTTGTCGTGGCGCGGGCCGGCGCCTCGACGGTCGCAGAATTGATGGCGATCGGCAGGCCCTGCCTGCTCGTGCCCT
>DATEMT010000090.1:0-9451 GCA_035275445.1 Methyloceanibacter sp.
CTCGATGCGGCGCCCATAAATTTCGCCGACCACATGGATGTCGGAGAGATGGACGATCCGCCATTTGCGCTCGTTGGCTTCAGGTTTGTCGAACCGCGCCAGCGTGCGCGGCTGGGGCATGGTGGCGTCGGCGAAGCCCCAGGTCAGAGCGGCTACGCCGAGATAGGCGCAAAGGGCGACGGCGCTGTTGGCGAGCGCGGCGCCGATCACGGTCTTCCACGAGTCGATTTCGGCGATACTGCCGAAGAGGTGGGTGTGGGGCCACGCGATCCAGACCGCGAGCGCGGCGAAAGCGCAAATGAGGAGACCGGCGATCGCGGCGGCGGCGGCGCGGAGCCTTCCCCGTCTGGCATCGCTCGCATCGCGCGCGAAGAGCCGCTCGGCCAATTGCCGGAATGCCTCGCGGAAGGCGGCATAGCCCGGCTCCACGACGATGGAGTTCAGCGCCCAAAAGCTCTTCTCGATGACGCGGAAGAGGTGGCGCCATCCGAACCAGGCGAGCGCCACGAGGCCGGCAAGGGCGAGGATCGACCAGACGCCGAGGACGAGCGAGGTCAACTTGTCGGTGACGATCTTGAGCCATTCGGCGAAAACGATCGGGACGAAGCCGAGCAGTAGGCCGGGAATCAGCAGCAAAACCGTCCAGGCGACGATCAGCTTGGGCAGGCTGATCTCGACCAGAAGACTGCCGGCAAGCGACAGCATCGAGCGGGCCTTGGTGCTCGAGGCGTCGTCCTCGACGTCGCCGCGCCTTGGGTCGATGATGGGCGCGGCGTCGCCGTTCTTGGCTCGCGGTGTCTTCGTGCTGCGGGGGCGCGCCATCGTGCAGGGCTCAAGCTTGGTTCTTGCCGCCGGACGCGCCCGACAGGAGGGTCGCAACCCAACGGCTCGACGGGAACTCGGCCGAGAAGGCGATGATCGAGAGCATGATCGGCACGCCGATCAGAGCGCCGGGAATGCCCCATAGGAGAGCAAAGAAGAAGACCGCGAACACCACCGCGAGCGGCGAAATCGACAGCGCAGCACCGGCGGCAAGCGGTTCGAGATAATTGCCGATGAGGAATTGGATGGCGGTGAGCCCGGCGAAGACGACGATGACCGCCTGCCAGGTGTCGAGCTGAGCGATGGCGAAGAGCGCGGGCAGCAGCGTCGCGATAAACGGACCGACGAACGGGATGTAGTTGAGCGCGAAGCCGAGAATGCCCCAAGCGGGAGCCGGTTCGAGGCCGGCCATGAGCGCGAAGAGAAAGATCGCAACGCCGGTCAGCAGGCTGAGCACGGTCCGCACCAGCATGTAGCGGCGAAACTTGGCGGCGAGGCCCGCGCTCGCGCGGATGAGCTCCTGCCGGTCGAGAGCGGCGAGCTTGCCCCGGACCTGCTCGACTTCGAGCAGCGCCATCATCAGGAACACGAACACGAGAATGGCAAAGCCGGCGAGCCGGTTGAGCCGGGTGGCGATATCCTGGAACAGGCGCAACAGCCAGATCACGTCGAAGCGCTCGGCGAGTACGCCGGCAACGAAGATGCCGCGTTCCTCGAGCCACTTTGTGGCCTCAACATACACGGCCTGGAAGCGTTGCACGTTGCTCAACAGCCAGTCGCCGACGGCGCTGAGCGACCAGGCGATCATCGAACCGAACATCAAGACGACGACGATTGTGACGGCAAGCGTGACGAAGAGAGCAAGACCTTTGGGGAGCACCCGTTCGAGCGCTTCCTGGAGCGGCCAGACGATGGCGAGGATGAAGAGGGCGAAGGCGAGCGGGGCGAAGACCGAGCTTGCGAAATAGAGCGCGACGGCGAGTAGGATCAGGGCGCAAATGACCAGGGCCGCGCTTGCGATCTCGGCGCCGGTCTTCGCTTTGTGGCTCGAGGGCATGAGGCGGCTCCCGGTGGAGGCGAAGTCTAACCTGCTTTGCCCCATCTTCGTCCAGCGCCGTCATGACGGCGCGCCTCCGCCGCTGCTATAGTGGCGAGGAAAGCGGGGAGGGGGCCTCGCGCAGGCGGAACACCAAGATGATTTTCCGACAGCTCTTCGACCACGCCTCCAGCACTTACACCTATCTGCTCGCGAGCCGTCATGGCGGCGAGGCCCTCATCATCGATCCCGTGCTCGAACGGGTCGATCGCTACATTCAGCTTTTGAACGAACTCGACCTCCGGCTGGTCAAGGCGATCGACACTCATCTCCATGCCGACCACATCACCGGGCTCGAAGCGCTCAGCGAGCGCACCCATTGCATTACGGTGATGGGTGAGCAGACCAAGGCCGACGTGGTGTCGATCAGGGTCGGGGACGGCGACAGGGTCGGCATCGAAGGGCTCGAACTCGAAGCGCTGTATACCCCCGGACATACCGACGATTCCTACAGCTACGTCCTTCCCGACCGTGTCTTCACCGGCGACACGCTTCTGATCCGGGGCACCGGACGCACCGATTTCCAGAACGGCGATGCGCGGGCGCAATACGCCTCGTTGTTCGGACGCTTGCTCAAGCTGTCCGACGACACCCTGGTCTTTCCGGCGCACGACTATAAGGGCGACACGGTTTCGACCATCGGCGAGGAAAAGGCGTTCAACCCGCGCCTTCAGGTCAAGTCGGTCGAGGACTATGTCGCGCTGATGGAGGGTCTCGCCCTGCCCAATCCGAAAATGATGGATGTCGCGATCCCGGCCAATATGCGGATCGGGCTCGCGCAGCAGATCGTGGCGGGGAAGGGTTGGGCCATCGGCGCGGAGGAGGGCAAGAGCCTGCTCGGCCAGCCCGATGTCATCCTGATCGACCTCAGGGAGGACCAGGAGCGGCGCAAGCACGGGCTGATCCCGGGGTCCTTGCACGTTCCCTACCCGGACGTCGCGGCGAGCCTAAAAGCCGACGGTCTCCTGCAACTGTTGGGCAAGGGCGCGGAAAAGAGGCTCATTTTCTATTGCGCCTTCGGCGAGCGTTCGGCCATGGCCGTGCAGGCGGCGCAAGAGGCAGGGCTTGCCAACGCGCGGCACATTCACGGCGGGATGCAGGCCTGGCAGCAGGCGGGAGGCCCGGTCGCCCGCTGAGCCTTGACCCGGGAGAACGGCTTGGCCTAGCTACTGGGCCTGACAGCATCACCCCGTGAAGAGTAAATCCGACATGCACAAACTCCGCCTTGGCGCCGCCGCCGTCATGCTTCTCGGCCTCGCTTGCAGCAGCGACGGCGCGCTCGCAAACCGGCGGCCGTGCCTCGAGCTCGAGCAGGACTACCTTCAGATCGAGCACTATGCGAGCACGGTCGAGCTGAACATCAAGCTGTTCGACGCCGCACGCCGCGGCTGCGATGCGCTTGCCGAACGCCTGCTTGAGAAGGGCGCGTCGCTCCAGGCGCGCGACGGCACCGGCTCGCGGCCTCTCGCCCGGGCGGCGGCTTCAGGCCAGCAGAAGATCGTGACGCTGTTCCTCGAAAAGGGGGCGGCGATCGATGCGCGCGATCTCGACGGTTCGACCGCCCTGTTGATGGCCGCGGAGAACGGCCGCATGGCGATTGTGCGCCTCCTGGTCGAGGCGGGCGCGAACGTGAACTTGCCAGGCCGCAGCGACGTGACCCCGGTTTCGGCCGGCGCCTATATGGGGAGCGAGCCCATCGTGCGCTATCTGATCGAGAAGGGCGCCGACCTCAACGGCCTCGACAAGACGGGGAAGGGGCCGCTGGTTTATGCCGCGGGCCGCGGGTTCCCGCCTGTCGCGCAGCTCTTACTCGACAGTGGCGTCGATGTGAATGCGCGTTATGGCGACGGTCTGACCGCGCTGATGTGGGCGGCCGGCCATTCGGACGACGCCGGCACCAAGGACGTGGTCCAAGTCATCGAGCTGCTGGTCGATCGCGGCGCCAAGCTCGATGAGCAGGACGATCAGGGTCGCACGGCGCTGATGCTCGCGGCCATGCTCGACCACGCGGCGGCGGCCGAAGCGCTGCTCGCGCGCGGCGCCGACCGGACGCTCAAAGACAAGGACGGGAAGACGGCGAGCGATCTTGCCTCGGTGACGGCGCTTCGCGCCGAGCTCGCGGGGCAGCCTTAGCGCCCGGAGCCGAGATAGGCCTCGATCTGCATTCCGGCGAGATATTGCGACAACGCGGCGATGTCGTCGGGCGCGGTCGCCTTCATCAGGTCCGACATGCCCGGGTTGTTGCCGCGCGACCCGTCGCGGAAGGCCATCATCGTCGCTTGCAAATATTCCTGCCATTGGCCGGCGAGCCGCGCGGTGGTCCCGTCGCCCTGGAAATATTGCAGGTGGCAGCCGCGGCAACCGATCGAGGCAGCGGCCGTCTCGGCTTTCTTGGCCACATCGCCCGGCGCAGAGGGCTGTTGCAGGTTCGGCCATTTCTGTTTCTTGAAATAGGCCGCGAGCGCCAGCATGTCGTTCTTCTCGAGGGTCGCGGCGATCGGCTGCATCAGGGGGTTCTTGCGCGCGCCGCTCTTGAAGTCGCGTAGCTGCAAATAGATGTAGCCCTCGTCCTGCCCCCAGATCACGGGCGTCTGCTTGTTGATGGGGATGCCCTGTTCGCCGTGGCAGGTGGCGCAAATCTTGGCCTTCTCGGCAACGGCGTCGGGGGCGGGCGCAGGGGCGGTCCCGCTGCCGCCGGCGGACGCGGCTCCGCTCATGAGCACGACGGTTGCGAACAACACGGCACGCGAGGCCAGGCTCAAGGACATTCCCGTATGCTCCAAGGGTCAGTGATGAAAAGGACGGGGCACGAATGCCCCGTCCTCGCGTTTGCAACGAGTGCGGCGAACGATCAATCGACCGTGAAGGCGATGATGTTGTTGCCGCGCTTGAAGTCGATCTGCACGTTACCGCCAGCGCCGACGACGACGTATTGCTTTCCGTCGACGGAGTAGGAGGCCGGAGGCGCGTTCACGCCCGCGCCCGCGAAGAACGACCACAGCACCTTGCCGTCCTTGGCGTCGTAGGCCCTGAACCAACCGTCGCCTTCGCCGGCGAAGACGAGGCCGCCGGCAGTGGAGAGCGTGCCGCCCATCATGGGCAGCGGCGTCTTCACCTGCCAGGCAATCTTGCCGGTGTTGTAATCGACGGCCGAGATATTGCCGAACTGCTCGGAGCCCGGAATGATCTTGAAGGCGCCGCCGAGCCAGAGCTTGCCGCCCGGATAGGGCGTGCTCTCGACGTGATAGGTCATCGGCTGGTGGAGATTGACCGCATAGGTCATCCCAAGATCGGGATTGACGGACATCACCGACCACTCGACGCCGCCATTGGCGCCGGGCAGCATGGGCGTGCCTTTCGCCGAGGGCAGGGCCCACATGCCGGTTTGATCGACCATCGCGTCGGAGAAGCGGATCAGGCTGCAATCGTCGCGATTGTGGACGTACACGTTGCCGGTCTTGCCGCCGTGAATAACGGCCGGGACGCTCTTGCCGTCCTTGTCCTTGGCATCGACCAGGATCGGCGGGCTGACCGAGTCGAGATCCCACACGTCATGGGCGATGTACTGGAAGTGGCACTTGTATTCGCCGGTGTTGAGATCGACCGAAACCAGCGAGTCGGTGTAGAGGTTGTCGCCCGGGCGGATCGAACCGTCGAGGTCAGGCGAAGGATTGCCGACCACGAAGTAGATGCGCTTGCGCTCGAGATCGACCGCCGGATTCTGCCACACGCCGCCGCCGAGGGTCTTGTAGGGGTCGCCCAGCTTCTTGAGCGCCTCTTTCTCGGCCGCGATGTCGCGGTGCATGTCCTTGCCGGTGGCATCGTGGGTCGCCCACACACCCACCGAATTCTCGGGGATGGTGTGGAAGTTCCACACGAGCTTGCCGGTTTCGGCGTCATAGGCCCGCACGAAGCCGCGGATACCGTATTCGCCGCCGTTGGTGCCGATCAGGATTTTGCCGTCGACGGCAGTCGGCGCCATGGTCTCGCTATAGCCGAGCTCGGGCTCGGCGATCTGGGTCTCCCAGATCAGGCTGCCGGTCTTGGCGTCGAGCGCGACGAGCTTGGCGTCGAGCGTGCCCATATAGACCTTGTCTTTATAAATGGCGACGCCGCGATTGTTCGGTCCGCAGCAATAGGTCGTAACCGGGCCCATCTTGTGCTTGTAGTGCCAATACTGCTCGCCCGTCTTCGCGTTGATGGCGTAAACGTGGTTGAAGGACGTGGTGACGTACATCACACCGTCGACAACGATCGGGGTGGTCTCCAGCGACTCCTTCACCTCGGTTTGGAAGATCCAAGCCGGGCGCAGCTTGCCGACATTCGAGGTGTCGATTTGCTTGCCGGGGTAGTAACGGGTCTGCGTGTAGTTGCCGTTGGTATGCAGGAAGTTCTTCTCGTCGCCGGCCGACGCGTTAAGCATGTCCTGCGTCACGGCCGTCGCAGGCGCGTCCTTGGTCTTGGTGGTCGCAGGCGTTTCCGTTTCCGCTCCGCCACAAAAAGCCGGGCTGAACGCAGCGCCGGCCAAACTTACGATTAGCGCACCAGCAAACGTGGTGGCCGATGTACAACGCCCCATGATTTCCTCCATTACGTGGTCCCGATAAACCGGCTCAGCACCGGCGCTCCAGACGGGTTTGCACGGCGGCAGACTGCGCGCGGGCTTGCTATTTGTCAATCGGACCTGCCGAAAGGCGGTACCGCGGAAACGAAATTTGCCACCCTTAACTCCGTTTGATGCTGTCTTGCCCTCGACCAAGCTTGTAAGTTTGGCCGCTTGCCGAGGTTCCTCTGGCCTTCAGTTCTGTGACGCGTGTGCCGATTTCATCCAGGATGCAATCCCGACAATTCCGCCGGTCGGCTGAACCGCGAATCTGCAGCGCGCGCAGAGGCCCATTTTGGTCCTGGCGGATCGGTTGCACGCTCCTGTTTCTTCTCGTTGCGCCGCAGGCAAGCTTTGCCGCAGCGCAAGACGAGGACGCGGCGGTGTCCGCTCCTGCGGCCGCAACGGTCACCGTGCCCATCGGCTATCTCGAGCAGGACGTGAAGCGCCCGATTCCGCTGTCGCGCCTCAACGTCGCGCCCGACGACCTCGGCGTCGCCGGCGCCTCGATCGCACTCAAGGACAACAACACGACCGGGCGCTTCACGAAGCAGGAATTCACCCTCGAGGTCGAACGCGTGCCGATCGGCGGCGATGCGGTGGCCGCGTTGATGAAACTCGTGGAGAGCGGGCACCATTTCGTTCTGGTGGATGCTCCCGCCGACGTGCTCCTGCGCCTCGCCGATGCGGTCAAGGACAAGGACGTGCTGCTGTTCAATGTCAGCGCGACCGACGTCGCGCTGCGCGAGGAAGATTGCCGGGCGAACGTGCTGCATACGGCCCCGGACCGCGCCATGCTCGCCGACGCTCTCGCCCAGTATCTCGTGTGGAAGAAATGGCCGCGCTGGCTCGTGGCGAAAGGCGTCTTCCCGGAGGACCTTGCCTATCTCGACGCGGTGCGCCGCGCGGCAAAGCGCTTTGGCGGGGTCATCGTGGAGGAGCGCGAATACAAGGAAACGCCGGGAGCGCGCCGCTCCGACACCGGCCAGGAGCAGATCCAGCAGCAGATGCCGGTGTTCACCCAAGGCGCCCCGAACTACGATGTCCTCGTCGTCGCCGACGAAGCGGAAGTCTTCGGCCCCTATCTGCCCTACCGCACGTGGGACCCGAGGCCCGTCGCGGGCACCGCCGGTCTCAAAGCCATGAGTTGGCACCCGGCGCACGAGCAATGGGGCGCGACGCAGATGCAGAATCGCTTCCAGCGTTTCGCCAAGCGCTTCATGCTGCCCCTCGATTATCAGGCTTGGGTCGCGGTGCGAGCCGTGGGCGAATCGGCCTCGCGCACCGGTTCGGGCGAGTTCGCCGCGATCAATGCCTATCTCAGGGGCGACAAATTCGACCTTGCGGCGTTCAAGGGCCAGAAGGTCACGTTCCGGCCGTGGGACGGGCAGTTGCGGCAACCGATCCTCATTGCCGATTCCCAGCTGCCGGTGTCGATGTCGCCGCAGCAAGGCTTCCTGCACGAGCGCACCGAGGTCGATACGCTCGGCATCGACGCGCCCGAGAGCAAATGCAAGTTCCGATGAACGAGTTTCACCCGCCGGCATGCCAGGCGCCGATAGGAGAATAATCGAGAATGGTTCGGATCGAAGGACAAGCGGCGCTCCTGGCCGCAGTGTTGAGTGTCGCGGCCGCAACGGGTCCGGCCGCCGCTTACACCGTTTATGTCTCCAATGAGAAGGGCAACTCGATCACGGTGCTCGACAGCAAGACGCTCGAGGTGCTCGAGACCATTCCCGTCGGTCAGCGCCCGCGCGGCATTATCCTGACGAACGACGACAAGTATCTTCTCGTCTGCGCGAGCGACGACGATACGGTGCAGGTGGTCGATGTGGCGACGCGCGAGATCGTCGGCGACTTGCCGTCAGGACCCGATCCCGAATTGCTGAACCTTCACCCGTCGGGAAGCCCGGTCTATGTCGCCAACGAGGACGACAATCTGCTCACCGTGATCGACCTTGCCGACAAGAAGGTCTTGGCCGAGGTCGAGGTCGGCGTCGAGCCGGAGGGCGTCGGCGTGAGTCCCGACGGCAAGACTGTCATCGCCACCTCCGAAACGACCAACATGGCCCATTTCATCGACACCGAAAGCTATGAGATCACCGACAATGTTCTCGTCGGGTCGCGGCCGCGCTTCGCCGAGTTCACGGCCGACGGAACCAAGCTCTGGGTCACCTCGGAAGTGGCGGGCACCGTTTCGGTGATCGACGCCAAGACGCGCAAGATCATCAAGGTCATCAACTTCGAGGTTCCGGGCGTGCAGCCCGAATACATTCAGCCGGTCGGTGTGCGCATCACCAAGGACGGCAGCAAGGCGTTCGTCGCGCTCGGGCCCGCCAACCGCGTCGCGGTCGTCAACGCCAAGACGCTGGAGGTCGAAGATTACCTTCTCGTCGGCAAGCGGGTGTGGCAGCTTGCCTTCACGCCCGACGAGTCCTTGCTGTTTGCCACCAACGGCAACAGCAACGACGTCTCGGTGATCGACGTGCCGAGCTTGAAGGTCGTGAAGTCGATTTCCGTCGGCCGCGCGCCTTGGGGTGTCGCCGTCTCGCGGCAATGACACCGCTGCACACTCGAGCGGACGTGCCTAAGCCTCAATTACAATAAACGCCGAACGTCAAGCCGACGCGACCCATTCGCCCGCGACGTAACCGAACGCAACGGCATCCGGATTGCGCTTCGCGGCGAGGCGCAATTTGTCCTCGGCATCTACGACGAAAGCGTCAGGCTTGTTGTTCTCCTTGGGCCCGTTCTTGAAGCCGCTCAGGAGAATGATCTTCCTGCCACGCAGGACTAACCTTGGGAGTGCCATCCCACCTCCTCGACCCGCCTCCAAGACGCGCCCTGAGCGTTTTTTGTACGGGGCTCAGAGTTCACGTCCTCGAAGCAGGATCCAAACGGCAACCCCCACGTCAGCGAAGTAAAGTTAC
>DATEMT010000091.1:0-10175 GCA_035275445.1 Methyloceanibacter sp.
GATTGTCCGGATTTAGCGCTTCCGAGCCTTCCTCGTCGCGCAACGCCGGATCGGTGTAGGGAAAAAGCGCGATGCAGGGGATCGTCAGCTTTGCCGCGCCCTCCGCCTCTCGCACCACCTGATCGACCGAGAGCCGCTCGACCCCCGGCATGGAGGCGACCGGAGTGCGGAGGTTTCTGCCTTCGATCAGGAACATCGGCCAGATGAGGTCCGCGCTTGCGAGGGTGGTCTCGCGCACGAGGCTGCGCGACCAGGCGGCGCGGCGGTTCCGCCGCATCCTCGTCGCGGGAAAGCCCGGTCCTTTCACCGCTTCGGACGTCGCGCGCGTGCGTTTCGCCCGCTCGTGCCGCAATGAAATCGGTCTGTCCTTCGGAGCTGTCATTTTGCGCTACTCGGCCGCTCGGCGCTCACACTTGGCGGCAAACTACCATCGGGCCGTCGCCGGCGCCAATCTCTCTCGCGCGCTATGGTTTGCCAATTCGACCGGCTCACTCGCAGAAGTTCGTCTTGCGCCGGCTCTTCATGTCGAGATGGAAATGATCCTTGTGCGCCTCGTTGGCGTTCGGGCCGAGCACCGTGCCGAAACGGCGGCAGGCGCCCGCGAACAGGAAGGTGACGAATTGGCCCTTGGCGTCGGGCGCGGGCTCGGTTGTGACCGGAGGCGGAGCGGGCGTTGTGCTCGGGACCGTGGCCGGGGTGACGGCACCCTCGCCGCGATCGCCGCCCCGATCGCCGGTCTGACCGCGGCTCTTGGACTTGACGAAGGGGTTCGACGACACGGCATCGCCCGTATGATCGTCCTCCGTAACCACCGGAAGCGGCGAGGGCGGGGTGGTGCTCTCGGCCTTTGCCGGCGTGACCATGTCGCTGCCGCGAGCGCCGGCCTTGGGCGTGACGAAGGGGTTCGACGACGCGCTTACGGCGCTCGCGTGATTGTCTTCCGTCACCACCCTCGCCTTTGTGACGGTGTCTCCGCCCTTCTTGTTCGCTTCACCCTTCGCCGCCGCGCTGGCAACATTCGACTCCGGCCGAGGCGTCGTCGTCGCCACGCGCGGCCAGTCGGCGAGCACGGTGATGCGCGTGCCGTTGGCAAGAACGAATTGCGAGACGTCGAACGCATTGGCGAGCGCATGCTCGCTCAACAGCGTGTTGGTGCCGTTGTAGCGGTTGCGGCAAACATAGGAGGACGCGTTCTGAAGCTTGACCACCTTGTTTCCGAACAAATCCTGCGCTTTCGGCTGAACGGTGTTCTCGAGCCATTCGCCGAGCGCCGCGGCCATCGGACAGGTCAGCGTCGCCGGCGGATCGATCGTGACTTTCGGATCGTGGCCCACGGCCCGCAGCAAGACCGGCGCCGGCGCTCCGCACAGCCCTTCCTTGATCGGCGGAAGAACTTCGTAGTCGAGCGCGTTCCCGGTCAGAAGCGTCTTGCACTTCGCCGTGGCGGCGTCGATCTCGGCTGCAGTCCACGGAATGGTCGGCTGGTCTTTGGGCAACACGGGCTTTGCCGCGGCCGGCGCGCGGAACGGGTTCCGCTGCGGCAAGGGCGGAACATCGGCATCCTCGGCGCCCGCCATGGCCGGAAGCGCAACGAGGAGGACAAGCGTGAGCCTTGCGAGGGCGGTCAAGGTCATGACAGGCGGCGATTGCCTTTGTTGCGAAACTTGTGGTTTCAAGAATTGGGTGCTAGCTGCCGCTTGCCTTATCGCGCCTTTGCCAGCGCTGATATGGCGCGTCGTTACACCGAATTCGAGTAGGGAGACATCGCATTTTGTCCGAAGCGCCGGGCGTCAGCTTCGAAGAGAACGACCGCGCGGGCGTGGTGACTTTGAACCGCCCCGAACGTCTTAACGCCCTGACGCGGGAAATGTTCGAAGCCTTGACCGCAAAATATCGCGCCTGGGCGCCGGCGCCGCACATTTACGGGGTCGTGATGCAATCGGCGCACCCGACGGTTTTCTCGAGCGGGGGCGACCTCAAGACCTTGCATGAGTGGAGCGAGCAGGGCGCGCGGGCGGCGATCCGTGAGTTCTATCGCGCCGCCTACAGCCATGTCTGGCTGCTCGAGAAATTCATCAGGCCGAACGTGCCCCTGATCGACGGGCTCGTGCTCGGCGGCGGCGTCGGCATCACCCTGTACGGGACCCATTGCATCGCCGGCGAGGGCTATCGCTTCGGCATGCCGCAAGTCGGCATCGGCTTCCTGCCCGATATCGGCGGCACGTATTTCCTTCCCCGGCTGCTCGGCTGGACCGGGCTCTATCTTGCCCTGACCGGGCGCATTATCGGACCGGCCGAGGCCTATCGCCAGCGTCTCGTCAGCCACACCATACCGGCCGCGCATTTCCCCGTGATCAAGGACGCGCTCAGCGACAATCATCCGATCGACCGCTTGCTCGACGGGCTGCATCGCGATCCGGGCGAGGGCGAGCTCGTGCGCCACACGCCGCTGATCGACCACGCCTTCGCCGCACCGTCCGTCGAAGCGATCCTCGCCCGGCTGGACGCGGAACAGGGCGAGGACCAGGCGTTCGCCGAGGAGACCGCGGCGGCGATCCGTTCAAAGTCGCCGACCGCGCTCAAGGTCGCCTTCGCGCAGTACCGGCGAGGCAAGTCGCTCGACCTCGCACAGGCCCTCAAGCTCGAGTTCCGCCTCACCTCGCACCTCATCGGCGGCCACGACTATCGCGAAGGGATCGCCGCGCGGATCGCCGGCAAAGGGCGCTCGCCGGAGTGGCAACCGGCCACGCTTGCATCGGTTGACGATACGGTGATCGAGCGCCTGTTCACCACGCCCGCCGAGGACGAACTTGTGCTTGCGGATTTGACTCCGGGGCCGTGAGGACTGGGCTAAAACACGAGCTAACTTCGTCGCAACTTCATGGTAGAATTTCATGCAATCTTAAGCGTCTCGCTTAAGTGGATTTTAGGTTGCCACCCCTATAGTCTTGGCCAAGTTGGGCTTTTAATAAGGTACAAAGGGTAGGCGATGGTTATGGCCCTCAATATGGGGACGCGTGAGAATCTCGGCGAGGCAAACGACCTCAAGACCAGATATCTTGTCTCTCTGAAGCTCATCGAGCGGCTGCATCGATTGCTGCTCGATGTCATCAAGGACGAGTTCGAGCGCTTGGGTCGAACCGACGTCAACAGCGTGCAGGCGCTGTTGCTGTACAACATCGGCGATGCCGAATTGACCGCGGGCGAACTGACGAGCCGCGGCTACTATCTCGGCTCGAACGTCTCTTACAATCTCAAGAAGCTGGTCGATGCCGGCTACATCGACCATCAGCGCTCGACCGTCGATCGCCGCTCCGTGCGGGTGAAACTGACCGACAAGGGGCAGGAGATTTGCAAGCTGGTGAACACGCTCTATCAGCGCCAGCTCAAGTCTCTCGAGCAGGTGGGCGGCATCGGCAGCGACGATCTCGAAGTGCTCAATAAGGCGCTCATCCGTATGGAGCGCTTCTGGACCGACCAGATTCGCTACCAGCTCTAGCCCGCGAAATTCATCGGCAAGGCCTGCCGGGCCCCGGAGGACGAACCAAACCTCCGGGGCTTTAAGTCTTTGGCGCTCGCGGTCTTTCAGCCCAAAATCGCCCCATTCCGCCGCTATACGTGAATCGGCTTCGCCAGGGCACGCGCGATGTGTCAATCTTGGAATGTGACGTTTCCATGAGAGTGTTCGCGCTAGAGTGTCGCGGCAAAAGCGCTTATATTCGAGCGGGATGAAGCCGCAAGCGACGGGGAGCGGCGAATGCTGAAGGGTCGAGGGAAGAAGAGCGGAGCGATCGCCGCGGCTGCGGGATTCGCTGCCGCGCTGTTTGCAACCAGCCTCGTTCCGGCCAATGCCGGCCCCTTCTCGTGGCTGACTGGCAAGAATCAGCAGCAGCAACAACTGCAACAAGACCAACAGCTTCAGCCGTCGCAGCCGCCGCAGCAGCAGGGCGGCCGGCCCGGGTTGTTTCCCTTCTTCGGCGGAGGCAGAAATCAGCAATGGCAGGGCAACGGGCCCGATCCCGTGACCGCGCCGCATGCCTCGGAGCTTCCGCGCGACGATCCCGAGGCGATGCTCATCACCAATCCGCCTCTCGGTTCGCCCACGCTCGCCGCGCGCAACGTCGAGGCGACCAAGGCCGCAATCGAGCAATACAAAGTGATCGTGGCGCAAGGCGGCTGGCAATCCGTTCCCGCCAAAGCCATGCGGCCGGGCCAGCGCGGTCAGGAGATCGCGCTATTGCAGCGCCGGCTCGAGATCTCGGGCGACCTCGTCGGCCAGAGTGTGCAGGGCGAGTATGACGCCGCTGTCGTCGCCGCCGTGAAGAAGTTTCAGACGCGCCATGGCATCGGCGCGACGGGCGTGATCGACACCAAGGCGGTGATCCAGGCACTGAACGTCCCGGCCTATATGCGGCTCGCGCAGCTTCAGGCTAGCTTGAGACGGCTGCAAAGCTTGACGCCAAGCGCGGCCGGCCGTTACGTCGTCGTCAATATCCCCGCAGCGCAAGTCGAGACTGTCGCGGGCGGCGCGGTTGACTTGCGCCAGATCGCCGTGGTCGGCAAGCCCGAGCGGCCGACGCCGGAGATCTCGAGCAAGATTCAGGAAATCAATTTCAATCCGTATTGGTACGTGCCGCGCACCATCATTATCAAAGACCTCGTGCCCAAGGGCCGCGAATTCGCCCGCAGAGGCCAGAGCATGCTCGACGCCTACCACATGGAGGCGTTCGACGCCGCCGGCAATCCGGTCACCCAGATCGATTGGAACAACCCCGAGGTCTACAACTACAATTTCCGGCAGCGTCCGCATGGGGAGAACTCGCTCGGCTTCGTCAAGATCAACTTCCCCAACAAGGACAGCGTCTACATGCACGACACCCCGCTCAAGGGCCTGTTCGCCAACAATGAGCGGTTCCAGAGCTCGGGCTGCGTGCGCGTGTATAATGTCGAGCAGGTGGTCTCCTGGATTTTGCGCGACACCCCGGGCTGGAGCTACGACCGGATCGTCTCGATGAAGCACACGGGCGAGCAGATGGACGTCAAGCTTGCGAAGCCCGTCCCGGTCTATCTCGCCTATATCAGCGCCTGGGGCACGCCCGACGGCCTGGTGAACTTCCGGCCCGACATTTACGGCCTCGACGGGGCCTCCACCACCGCTTCAGCCTATTGATCGGCCGGGCGCGGCGCGGCGCCTAATCTGCCGGCGCCAACGCCTAGTCTGTTGCTGGCGCGCCTTTCCGACATGTGGTAGAGCGAGCGAAACACCCAAGGGAGTACGGCGCGCGGCGACAACCGGCGCGCGGAGCCTCCCGGCGGGAGCAAGCTCGAGGAGCAGTCGGCCATGACGGCAAGTGACGCAAGACGCGCCGCGACGCGCGAGAATGCCTTCTTCACCAAGCATCTAGCGGAGAGCGATCCCGAAGTCTGGGGCGCGGTCGAGAAGGAATTCGATCGCCAGCAGCACGAGATCGAGCTGATCGCTTCGGAGAACATCGTCTCGCAAGCCGTGCTCGACGCCGCCGGCACGCTTCTCACCAACAAATATGCCGAAGGCTATCCCGGCCGGCGCTATTACGGCGGCTGCCAGTACGTCGACGTGGTCGAGCAGCTTGCCATCGACCGCGCCAAGCGTCTGTTCAACTGCGCCTTCGTCAACGTCCAGCCCCATTCGGGCTCGCAGGCCAACCAGTCGGTCATGCTGGCGCTTATCAAGCCGGGCGATACCGTCCTCGGCATGTCGCTCGCCCATGGCGGCCACCTCACGCACGGCGCGCCGCCCAATCTTTCCGGCAAATGGTTCAACGCCGTGCAGTACGGCGTGACCCAGACCGACAATCGCATCGACTACGACGAGGTCGAGCGGCTCGCCAAGGAGCACAAGCCCGCGCTCATCATAGCCGGAGGCTCGGCCTATCCACGCGTGATCGACTTCCCGCGCTTCCGCCAGATCGCCGACTCCGTCGGCGCGCTTCTGATGGTCGACATGGCGCATTTCGCCGGGCTCGTCGCCGCCGGCCTGCATCCGAGCCCGCTGCCGCATGCCGATGTCGTCACCACCACGACGCACAAGACGCTGCGTGGTCCGCGCGCCGGCATGGTGCTCTCCAACGACGAGGAGATCGGCAAGAAGATCAACTCGGCCGTGTTTCCCGGCCTTCAAGGCGGCCCGTTGATGCACATCATCGCCGCCAAGGCGGTGGCCTTCGGCGAGGCGCTCAAGCCCGAGTACAAGCTCTACATCAAGGGCGTCATCGACAACGCCAAGGCGCTCGGCGAAAGTCTGGTCAAGGGCGGCGCCGCGCTCGTCTCCGGCGGCACCGACACGCATCTGATGCTGGTCGATCTCAGGCCGAAGAAGCTCACCGGCAAGGCGGCGGAGATCGCGCTCGGTCGCGCCAACATCACCTGCAACAAGAACGGCGTGCCGTTCGATCCGGAGAAGCCCGCGATCACGTCCGGCGTCCGCCTCGGCTCGCCGGCGGGAACCACCCGCGGCTTCGGCATCGCCGAGTTTCAGCAGATCGGCGCCATGATTATCGAAGTGCTCGACGGCCTTGCCGCCAAGGGCGATGAAGGCAACGCCGCCGTCGAAGCGAACGTGAAGAAGCGAGCCATCGAACTTTGCGAGCGCTATCCGATCTACCGATAGTCCCGCGTTAGGTGACAAAAGGGGAGGGTCGTCGCCGATGCGATGCCCTTATTGCGGCAGCACCAACACGCAAGTGAAGGACTCGCGTCCGAGCGAAGATCACTCAACGATCAGGCGCCGCCGCGTCTGTGCCGATTGCGGCGGCCGCTTCACCACGTTCGAGCGGGTGCAACTCCGCGAGCTGACAGTCGTCAAGCGGAACGGACGCCGCATGCCCTTCGACCGCGACAAGCTGATGCGCTCGGTGCAGATCGCGCTCAGGAAACGGCCGGTCGATCCCGAGCGGGTCGAACGGATGGTGAGCGGCATCGTGCGGCGGCTCGAGAATATGGGCGAGAACGACATCCGATCGGAGACCATTGGCCGCCTGGTGATGGAGGCGCTGAAGGCGCTCGACGACGTCGCCTATGTGCGCTTTGCCTCGGTCTACAAGAACTTCCGCGAGGCCAAGGATTTCGAGGCGCTGCTCGGCGAACTGGCCGCGACCGACGATGACGACCCGGGCGACAACAAGGCGGCCGCCCCTATCGAAGATTAGGTAAAGACCCCACATCACAGCCATGACGTTGAGCGACGAGGACCACATGGCGCAGGCGCTTGAGCTTGCGCGGCGCGGGCTCGGCCAGACTTGGCCGAACCCCTCGGTCGGCGCCATCGTCGTCGGTGCAAACGGTGAGATCGTCGCCCGCGGCTGGACGGCGCCCGGCGGCCGGCCGCATGCCGAGGCGATCGCGCTCGAGCGGGCAGGCGCCAAGGCGAAGGGTGCAACCCTTTACGTGACGCTCGAACCTTGCGCCCATCACGGGGGCAGGGGAGCGCCTTGCGCCGAGATGATCGCCGCGGCAAAGCCTGCCCGGGCCGTCATCGCGCTCCGCGACCCCGACCCGCGCACCTCGGGCTCAGGCATCGCACGTCTGGCGGCTTCGGGCATCGAAGTCACCGACGGCGTGCTTGCCGAGGAAGCCAAGGCCGTGACGCTCGGCCATATCCTTCGCGTCACCGAGGAGCGTCCTGCCGTCACGCTCAAGCTCGCGCTCGGCGCCGACGGATTGGTGCCGCAAGGGAAGGGCGCCCCGATGTGGGTCACCGGGCCCGATGCGCGCGCCCATGGCCATCTCCTCAGAGCAAGACACGACGCGATCCTGGTCGGCCGCGGCACGATCCTCGCCGACGACCCGAGCCTGACCTGCCGGCTTCCCGGCATGTTCTGCCGCTCCCCGGTGCGCGTGGTTTTGGACCGCCGCTTGAGGACGCCGCCCAAGGCGCGGCTGTTCGACGATTTGATGGTGCCGGTCTGGCTGATCTGCTCCGCCGATGAAGAGCATCCCAACACCGATGCCCTCCAGGATCGCGGCGCCGAGATCGTTGCGGTTCCGGTCGATTCGCACGGCCTCCTTGCCGTGCGCGACGCGCTCGAAACGCTTGCCGCACGCGGCATCACCCGCGTGCTGGTGGAGGGCGGGCCGACCGTGGCGCGCGCCTTTCTCGATGCCGACATGGTTGACGAGGCCGTTATCTATCAGGGTCCGAAGGCCGTGGGCGAAGGCGGCATTCTGCCTTTCGGCGGCGACGGGCTTGATCGGATGACCGCAAGCGAGCATTTCATCGAGACCGAAGCCCGGTCGTTCGGTCCGGACCGGATGAGTTGGTGGCGGCGAGTCGAGCGATGTTCACCGGCATTGTCAGCGGCGTAGGAACGCTTCAGGAGCGGACGGGCTCGCGCTTCGTCATTGCCGGCCCGTTCAAGCGCCGGAGTCTCGAAGAAGGCGCCTCGGTCGCCTGCGATGGCTGCTGCCTCACCATCGTCGATATTGCCAAGGCAAAGGGCGAAGGGGCACGCTTTGCCGTCGATGTTTCCAACGAAACTCTGGCGCGCACCACGCTTGGCTCATGGCGAGAGGGGCGCCGCGTAAATCTCGAGCGCGCGCTTACGGTCGGCGCCGAGCTCGGCGGCCATCTCATGTCCGGCCATATCGACGGCACGGCTGCCATCCTTGCGCGCGAGGGGGACGGCGACAGCGTCCGCTTCATGCTGGAAAGCCCCGCCGAGTTCGCTTCGTTCATAGCCGCCAAGGGGTCGGTCGCGCTCGACGGCATCTCTCTCACCGTTAACGATGCAAGGGGGACGCGCTTTGGCGTCAACCTCGTTCCCTACACGCTTGCCCACACGACATGGGGAGACCGCAGCCCCGGCGATCTGGTAAACCTTGAAGTCGATCTCATGGCGCGCTACCTCGCCCGCCTCAGAGAGTCTGAAAGGCTAACCCCGTGACGATTGCGACGAAGGCCAAGGACCATCAGTTCCTCTCCCCGATCGAGGAAGTGGTCGAGGACGCGCGCAACGGCCGGATGTTCATCCTGGTCGATGCCGAGGAACGCGAGAACGAGGGCGATCTCATCATCCCGGCGCAGATGGCGACCCCTGACGCCATCAACTTCATGGCCAAGCACGGCCGCGGTCTCATTTGCCTCGCACTGACGCCGGAGCGCGCCAAGCAGCTCCATCTCGAACTGATGTCGCGCTCGAACCGGGCCCGCCATTCGACGGCGTTCACCGTCTCGATCGAGGCGCGGGAAGGGGTCTCGACCGGGATCTCGGCCCACGATCGTTCCCATACCGTGGCGGTCGCCATCGACCCGACCAAGGACTATCGCGACATCATGACCCCGGGCCACGTGTTTCCGCTCGTCGCCAAGGAGGGGGGCGTCTTGATCCGCGCCGGCCATACCGAGGCGGCGGTGGACCTCGCGCGCCTTTCCGGGCTCTACCCGGCGGGCGTGATCTGCGAGATCATGAACGACGACGGAACCATGGCGCGGCTTCCCGATCTCGTCGCTTTCGCCGCCCGTCACGGCCTCAAGATCGCGACCATCGCCGACCTGATCGCTTACCGGCTCCGCTACGATCATCTCGTCAAGGTCGTGGCCGAGAGCAAGATCGAGAGCGCCTTCGGCGGTGCATTCGACCTGAAGGTCTACGCCACGACGGTCGATCCCGCCGAGCATGTCGCGCTCGTCAAAGGCGACGTTGCCTCGGGCGCCCCCGTTCTCGTGCGCGTGCACGCGCTCAACACCATCGACGACGTCGTCTCGGTCGGCACCCACCGCGAAACCCTGGTGCACAAGGCCATGGACGCGATCGGGCACGAGGGCAGGGGCGTGCTGGTGCTGATCCGCGAATCCCGCGCCGACGCGATCTCCGCCCGCCTCGATCGCGAGGCCGGAGCGCAGGGCCAGCAACGCCTGATCGAATACGGCATCGGCGCGCAGATCCTGCTCGATCTCGGCGTGCGCGAGATGGTGCTGTTGAGCAATTCTCCCGCCCGCAAGATCGTCGGCTTGCAGGGCTACGGACTGACGGTGGCCGGCCACCGCAGCCTGGAGTAGGCCGATGGCACGCAAAAGCCCGCGCTCGGTCCTCATCATCGAGGCTCGGTTCTACGAGGACATCGCCGACGAGCTTGCGCGTGGCGCCATCGACGAGCTCGAGGCGCAGCGCATTGCTTATGAACGCATCGCCGTGCCC
>DATEMT010000092.1:0-2573 GCA_035275445.1 Methyloceanibacter sp.
CTCGATCTCGACCGGCAGGCCGAGTTCGAAGATGACGGCGCGGGCGCGCAGCGCGTTGGGCGAGAGGCCGGCGTCGAGGAGCTTCATCACTATCCCTTCTTCAGCACGCGGCGGCCGAGGAGCTCGGCGATCTGCACGGCGTTGAGGGCCGCGCCCTTGCGCAGATTGTCGGACACGACCCAGAAGGACAGGCCGTTGTCGAGCGTCTGGTCCTCGCGGATGCGGCTGACGAAGGTGGCATAGTCGCCGACGCACTCGACCGGGGTCACGTAGCCGCCGGGCTCGCGCTTGTCGATGACGAGCACGCCGGGCGCCTCGCGCAGGATCTTGCGCGCCTCGCCGGCCGTGATCGGGTCCTCGAACTCGACATTGACCGCCTCGGAATGGCCGACGAACACCGGCACGCGCACGCAGGTCGCGGTGACCTTGATCTTGGGGTCGAGAATCTTCTTGGTCTCGGCCGACATCTTCCATTCCTCCTTGGTCGAGCCGTCATCGAGGAAGACGTCGATGTGAGGAATGATGTTGAAGGCGATCTGCTTGGTGAACTTTTTCGGCTCTGGCGGAGTCGTGGCGAAGATGCCCTTGGTCTGGTCCCACAGCTCGTCCATCGCCTCCTTGCCCGCCCCCGACACCGATTGATAGGTCGCCACCACGACGCGCTTGATCCTGGCGCGGTCATGCAGCGGCTTCAACACCACCACGAGCTGGGCGGTCGAGCAATTTGGGTTGGCGATGATGTTCTTCTTGGTGAAGCCGGCCACGGCGTCGGCGTTGACCTCGGGCACGATCAGCGGCACGTCGGGGTCGTAACGCCAGTAGGACGAGTTGTCGATGACGACGCAGCCTTGCGCGCCGATCCGCGGCGCCCAATCCTTGGAGACGGCGGAGCCGGCCGACATCAGCGCGAAATCGACGCCGCGAAAGTCGAATTGCTCGAGGTCGCGGCACTTGAGCCGCTGGTCGCCGAACGACACTTCGACGCCCATCGACCGCCGCGAGGCGAGGGCGAAGACCTCATCGACCGGGAACTCGCGCTCGGCCAGGATGTTGAGCATCTCGCGCCCGACATTCCCGGTTGCGCCGATGACGGCGACTTTATAACCCATGGCTGGCAAACGCTCCTTCGTGCAAAACCTATGGCTGATGCCAATTTGCGGCCGATTTACGGGGAATGGCCCCCGATTGTAAAGCTTTGCCGCCAACCGATCCCCGACCCCCGGGAAAGATCATGAGCTTGATCGCACGCGCCGCCTCTCTCGCCATGCTCGCGCTTCTCGTCGCGGGGTGCGACTGGTCGAGCCTCACCGACGAGGAGACCCAAGGCCCCGATCCGACCATCCCCGCCCCGCGATGGGCGCTGGTGCCGGACATCAATCTGGCGCGCGCCGTCGGCTGGCCGAGGGGCGGGATGCCGACGCCCGCGCAAGGGCTCGCAGTCAACGCCTTCGCCCAAGGCCTCGACCATCCGCGCTGGCTCTATGTCCTGCCGAACGGCGACATTCTCGTCGCCGAGACCAATACGCCCCGAAGCGGCGATGTGACCGTCCCGGGGTTCAAGGGCGTGGTGATGGTCATGGCCATGAACTACGCCGGCGCGGGCGTTCCCAGTCCCAACCGCATCGTGCTGCTTCGCGACAGCGAGGGCGACGGCGTGGCAGAGACGAAGCAGGTGTTTCTCGAAGGCTTGAATTCGCCGTTCGGCATGGCGCTCGTCGGCGACAAGCTCTACGTGGCCGATACCGACCGGCTGCTCCGGTTCGACTACCGCGAAGGCGCGACCAAAATCGAAACGCCGGGAACCAAGATCGCCGATCTGCCATCGCTCGCGCCCAACCTTCACTGGACAAAGAGCCTGGTGGCGAGCCCCGACGGATCGCGTCTCTATGTCGGGGTGGGCTCCAACAGCAATATCGGCGAGAATGGTCCCGACGTGGAGGAGGGAAGGGCGCAGATCGTCGAAATCAATCCGGCTACGGGCGAGGCGCGCAGCTTCGCGACCGGATTGCGGAACCCGGTCGGCCTTGCCTTCGCGCCCGACACCGGCGCGCTGTGGGCGGTGGTAAACGAGCGCGACGAGCTCGGTTCCGATCTCGTCCCCGACTATCTCACCGAGGTCAAGGAGGGCGGCTTCTACGGCTGGCCGTTCAGCTATTGGGGCCAGCATGTCGATACCAGGGTCGAGCCGCAAAATCCCGACCTGGTGGCGAAGGCGCTCAAGCCGGACTACTCGCTCGGCAATCACGTCGCCCCGATCGGGCTCGCGTTCGCGCAAGGCACGCTGCTGCCGGAGCGGTTCCGGAGCGGCGCGTTCATCGGCGAGCACGGCTCATGGAACCGCATTCCGCTGAGCGGCTACAAGGTCGTGTTCGTGCCGTTCGTCGGCGGGAAGCCCTCAGGCAAGCCGGTCGATGTGCTCACAGGGTTCCTCAATGATCTAAGCGAAGCGCAAGGGCGCCCCGCAGGCCTCGCCTTCGACCGGGCGGGCGCGCTTCTCGTCGCCGACGATGTCGGCAATGCGGTGTGGCGCGTGGGCCCGGTCGCTTCCAAGCCGGCGCCCTAGCGGCGCTTCC
>DATEMT010000093.1:0-2105 GCA_035275445.1 Methyloceanibacter sp.
CGAGAAGGGCCGTAAGGCCGCCCTCGAGGACGTGACCCGCATCAAGGAAGCCATCGCCGGCGCCGACATGGTGTTCATCACGGCGGGCATGGGCGGCGGCACCGGAACGGGCGCCGCTCCCATCATCGCGCAGCTCGCCAAAGAAGAAGGCGCGCTCACCGTGGGTGTCGTGACGAAGCCCTTCCTCTTCGAGGGGCGCCAGCGCGCGCGCAAGGCCGAGCACGGCATCGCGCTCCTCACGGAGCACGTCGACACGCTCATCACGATCCCGAACGAGAAGCTCCTCGCGCTCGAAGGTGAAGACCTCTCCTTCATCGAGGCCTTTCGCAAGGCCGACGAGGTGCTCTACCAGGCGGTCAAAGGCATCAGCGATCTCATCACGCAGAGCGGCATCGTCAACGTCGACTTCGCCGACGTGAAGACCGTGATGTCGAACATGGGGCGCTCGATGATGGGCACCGGCTGCGCCAAGGGCCAGGGGCGCGCCCGCCTCGCCGCCGAGATGGCCATCCAGTCGCCGCTCCTCGACAACATCTCGGTCGAAGGTGCGACCGGCGTGCTCATCAACATCGTGGGCGGCCCCGACCTCAAGCTGAAAGAAATGGAAGAGGCGGCGAGCCTCATTCAGCAGCAGGCCCACGAAGACGCCAACATCATCTGGGGCGCCAGTATCGACGAATCGGCCGGCGAAATGGTCAAGGTCACCGTCATCGCCACCGGCTTCGATCGCGAGACCGTGCAGCCCGAAATGCGCGCCCAAGCCGCCCAGCGGCCGCAGCTCGCGTCCGGCTCGACGAGCTTCGCCTCGGTACCCGCGGCGCGACCCGCTCCGTTGTCTTCCTCGCTCCGCCCGGCGCAGCGCGAAGAGCCCGCGCAGGCTTTCTCGTCACGGCGCCCTCCGGCGCCGACGTTCAGCCAAGCCGTTCAATCGGCGCTTCCCATGCGCAGCGAGCGAATGACTTTGCCCGCCGGTATGGACAGCGAGTGGGACACCCCCACGTTTCAGCGCAAAGGTCAGTAGCGAATTGCGGATCCAACGCTGATCCACTCCCGATCGGCGCTTTCGTCGAGAGGAGGCCGGCCTATCGTGGTAGCCTCCTCTCTCTCTTTCGCTGGATGGCGCGCATCGCGCCGGCGACGTTACGGCACGAGGTGGATGGTGATCTTGCCGGTGGCCTTCATGGCGCCGCCGTCGCCGATCGTTCCCTCGCGCGTCTCCACGGCGAGCACGTAGTCGCCCGCCGGGAAGAGCGCCCCCTTGGGATTGTTGGTGTCCGAGGGCCCGCTCCAGTTGTGACCATCCCATTGGAATGCGCGGTGGTAGGTGCCCGCGGGCAAGGTGACCGGATCGCAAGACGTCATCGCGAGCACGGTCCCGCCGTCGGAAAGCGGACACTGCGTCGGGCGCTTGCCGCGGTCACACACGCAGTAGCCCTGGCTACCGCCCGCGAGGTTCTCGCTGATGTCGAGGTTGGCCGTCGTGGGCCCGGAGGGATACGGACTCGTGACGAAGCCGGGCACGTCGGCTTCGACGATGAGATCGTAGGGGATGCTGATGCCCGCCGCTGCTTGGGCGAGCGTGAAGGTGCAGTCTTGGATGCGGAACGCGAACCGCACGTGGGGCAGGGTCGACGACTCTTCGATTTCGCATGACGTTGCGGCGTCGAGCGACGCTTCGCGGGAGAGCGTCGAATCGCCGCTGGTCGAGGCGTCGCCCGGTGCCGGCGCGTCCGCCCTCGCGTCGCTCATGGAGCTCGAGTCGCCGCTGCTCCCCCCCCCGTCGACGAAATCGTCGATGATGCAGGCGCAGAGCGACGCACTCCAGCGCGAACCCGCGATGCACGGAGGTCGCGGCCGACATCCTTCCTCGGTCGCGTCGGTCCCACAGGCCACGAAGCAGAAGCCGAGCAGGGAAGTTCCGAAAAGCGCCGATCCGATCCGCGCACCGAGGTTCGAGGACATGTCCTTACATACCGCAGCCCGGCGTCGCCCGGCCGATTGAAATAGCGGCAAGTTCCGTTCGGCGGAGTCGCAAGGCCTTCGCGCGCGCCCGCGCGGGCTAACGGCGCGGCTGCTTCAGGCTCTCGCTGAGCCGGCGTATCGCG
>DATEMT010000094.1:0-12210 GCA_035275445.1 Methyloceanibacter sp.
GCGAAGGAGCGCGGTCGCGCGGCGGCTCGAGCGTCATCCGCGCGGGACGTTGCCCGCCCGCGCCAAGCACCAAGGCGAAGAGCGCCTCGCGCTCTTCGCGACCATGCTCGCACGGCAAGGCGCCGACGTGGCCCGCGTGGCCAGCCCCCGGGAAGCGGTCGGCGCCATTGCCTCCTATCTCGGCACGTGCAACCTGCCGCCGCGCTTGCGCATGGGCAGGGACCGCGTGCTTGCGGCGCTGCCCTGGCGCGAGGCATGGGACATCGACCGCACATTCGGCGCGGCTGAAGCCGATGACAGAGCTTCGCTGTCTCGCGCCGTCGCCGGCGCGGCGGAGACCGGGACCTTGTTCCTGCTCTCCGGCTCCGACAACCCGACCAGCTTGAACTTCCTGCCCGAGGCGCACAGCGTGCTTATCGCCGCCGCCGACATTGTCGCCTCTTACGAGGACGCCTTCGACCGCGTCCGCGCGCTTTCCGGCGGGGTCGTTCCGCGCAGCATCAATCTCATCAGCGGGCCGTCGCGGACCGCCGATATCGAGCAGACCATCGTGCGCGGCGCGCACGGTCCGCGCCGCCTGCACGTGTTGATCCTCGGCTGATGCGATGAGCGCAAGGCGGCGTCTTTGTCGAACAAAACCCTTGAATTTCGCTCACTTCCGTTCGCTTGAGGCTTGCGATATGGTGCAGCGCAACTCACGCGTTCCCGGCGGAGCGCGCGCGGCACGCAGAATCCGGTTCGGGGGTGGCCCTTCATGCGTTTCGCCGTCTGGCTGATCGAGCGTCCTCGCTGGTTCAAGCGGGCCGTCTTGATCGTCAACGATCTCCTGCTTCTCAGTCTCGCGGTATGGGCGGCCTATACGCTCAGGCTGAGCCGCCTTTATGTGCCCGATTCACTCGACAAGTGGCTGCTGCTTGCGGCGGCGCCGGTCATCGGCGTCGTCGTGTTTCATATGCGCGGGCTCTACAAGCTCGTGACCCGTTTCATCGGCCCGGAAGGCACGACCCGCATCTATGTCGCCGTGCTCATCGCCGCGGTGCTGTGGGCGGTCGCGGTGTTGATGAGCGGCGTAAAGGATCATCCGCGTTCGGCCATCGTCATCTATGCGTTGATCGCGGCGCTTCTGATCCGGCTCAGCCGGCAATGGGCGGGAACGCTTTTGCTCGCGGCCGCGCCGCAGCACAAGCCGGCGAGCTTCGACACCCGCAAGAGCGTCATCATCTATGGCGCGGGAACGATCGGCATCCAGCTCCTGCGCGCCCTGAACGAGGCCGGCGGCTACAAGCCCGTCGCCTTCATCGACTCCAATCCTTCGCTCGCCGGTCAGTTCGTCCACGGCGTCAAGGTGCTGCGGCCCGAGAAGATCGGCAAGGTGATCGCGGGCGAGAACGTGAAAGAGGTGCTGCTCGCCACGCCAACGGCGCTCCGCGGCGAGCGCCGCATCGCGCTCAAGGTGCTGGAGGCGTTTCCGGTGGTGGTGAAGACGCTGCCCGCGCTCGAGGATATCGCTTCCGGTCACGTGCAGGTCAGCGACCTCCGGCCGATCGACGTCGAAGACCTGCTCGGCCGCGATCCGGTCACGCCCGACATTGAGCTGCTTGCCGCCAATGTGCGCGGCAAGACGGTGATGATTACCGGGGCCGGCGGCTCGATCGGATCGGAGCTGACGCGCCAATTGCTCATGCTCGGTCCGAAGACGCTCGTCCTTCTGGAGCTGTCGGAGGTCGCGCTCTACGACATCTCGATGGAGATCGAGGACATCAAGCGCCGCGTGCAAGACCAGGGCGGCGCCGACGTCGCCCCCGCGACCGCCATCGTCGCCGTGCTCGGCTCGGTGCTCGACCGCAAGCTCGTGTCCCGCACCATAGCGGAGCGCGGCGTCGAGGTGATCTATCACGCCGCCGCCTACAAGCACGTCCCCATCGTCGAGACGAACCCGTTCGCCGGTCTCCAGAACAACACCTTCGGCACTCTGGTCGTGGCCGAAGTCGCCAAGGAGCTCGGGGTCGAGCGCTTCGTTCTCGTGTCGAGCGACAAGGCGGTGCGCCCCACCAACATCATGGGCGCGAGCAAGCGGTTGGCCGAGCAGATCCTTCAGGCGCTGGCGCAGGACAACGGCGTTTCGACCATCTTCACCATGGTGCGCTTCGGCAACGTGCTCGATTCATCCGGGTCCGTGGTCAAGCTGTTCCGCACCCAGATCAAAGCCGGAGGGCCGGTGACCGTGACCCACCCGGAGGTGATCCGGTACTTCATGTCGATTCCGGAGGCGGCCCAGCTCGTCATCCAGGCGGGAACGATGGCGACGGGCGGCGAAGTGTTCGTGCTGGAGATGGGAACGCCGGTCAAGATCGACGACCTTGCCCGCACCATGGTCCGCCTCTCGGGCCTCGAAGTGCGCGACGAGAAGCATCCCGACGGCGACATCGCAATTGCCTATATCGGACTTCGCCCCGGCGAGAAGCTCTACGAGGAGCTCTTGATCGGCGAGAACACGACCGGCACGAGCCACCCGCGCATCTTCAAGAATTCGGAGCCGATCGTGCCGTTCGCAGAGCTTACCGGGGTGCTGCAACGCCTCGAAGAGGCGATCCGGAACCTTGACGAGACCAACATGCACGACTTGCTGCGCTCGGTGGTCGAGGGATATTTGCCGGCGAGCGGCGGGCCGCAAGTCGCGGGCAAGGACGAGTGGCAGCCCGCCTCGCGCACGCTCCACTAGCAAGCATGACCGAGCAAGAGCTCCTGGTGTGGGCGTCCGTGCTGGTCGCGGGCTCAGCGAGCCTGTCGGCGGTCCTGATCTTCTTCTTCCGGCCCCTGCTCGTGCAGCATCTCATGGCCCACCCCAATGCGCGCTCCTCGCACAAGACCCCGACCCCGCAAGGCGCCGGGCTCGCGGTCATGCTATCGGTGATTGCCGGCACGGCGCTTGCGATCCTGACGGCGCCGCCGCTCGGGTCGCCGAGCCTCGTTCCGGTCCTCGTTATCGCTTGCGGCCTCACCCTCCTTGGCGGCATCGACGATTGGCTGACGCTGCCGGTGTCGTGGCGGTTCCTGGGCCAGGCCCTTGCGGCTGCGGCGCTCGTGCTCAGCCTGCCCCAAGGGTTCCAGCTCTTTGCCGGCCTCATGCCGTTGCCGCTTGAACGTGCGCTGATCGCCTTCGGCATCGTGTGGTTCGTCAACGCGGTGAATTTCCTCGACGGACTCGACTGGATGACGGTCGTCCAGGTCGTGCCGGTCGCGCTCGCAATCGCCATCCTCAACGCGCTCGGCGCCGTGCCCGCGACCATCGCCGTGCTCGCGCTTGCGCTGCTCGGCGCGACGCTGGGCTTCGCCGTCTTCAACAAGCACCCGGCGCAGATCTTTCTCGGCGATGCCGGCAGCCTGCCGATCGGGCTCTGCCTCGCCTTCATGCTGCTGTTCGTGGCCAAGACCCACCTCGCCGCAGCCCTGCTGCTCGCCCTCTACACCATGGCGGATTCGACGCTCACGTTGCTCCGGCGCATCCGCGCGAGCGAACCGATCCTCTCGGCGCATCGCACCCATTTCTATCAGCGCGGCGTCGCGGCAGGCTTGAGCGTGCCGCAGGTGACGCTGCGCGTGCTGCTCTTGCAAACGCTGCTCGCGGCGCTCGCCATCGCCACGGTCCTGTTCCCCACCCTTCCCGTCGCCCTCCTCTGCCTCGGGTTCGGCGTGCTTGCGACCGTGTTCGTGCTCCACGCTCTTGCCCAGGGCCGCTGACATGACGGCGCGGGCAAAGGGGCGCGTGCTCGTGACCGGCGCTTCCGGTTTCATCGGCGCGCATCTCGCCGCCGCTCTTGCCAAAGAGGGATGGGAGGTGAGAGCGGCCGCGCGCAATCCCGCCGCAATCCCCGCCGCAAAGGGCATCGAGACGGTGGCGATGAACGATCTCGCGGGCCGGGTCGATTGGGCCACGCTGCTCGAGGGCGTCACCCATGTCGCTCATATTGCCGGCATCGCGCACGCGCCGGGCGCTCTACCCGATCAGCTTTACAGCCGCATCAATGCCGAGAGCGTGGGAGAACTCGCCAAGGCGGCGGAAGGCAAGGTCGAGCGTCTGGTGTTTCTGTCCTCAGTGCGGGCGCAAAGCGGGCTTTCGGCCGAGAGACCTATCACCGAGGCGGATGCGCCCGCCCCGAGCGACGCCTATGGCCGCTCGAAGCTCGAAGGCGAGCGGCTGCTTGCGCAAAGCGGCGTCCCCTTCACCGTGCTTCGTCCCGCCGTGGTCTACGGCAAAGGGGTGAAGGGCAATATCGCCGCGCTCGCGACGCTGGCGCGCACGCCGATGCCGCTTCCCTTCGCCGGGCTCGACAACCGCCGCTCGCTGCTCGCGCGCGACAACCTCGTCTCGGCGATCGCGCTTGCGCTCGGCGCGGGCGAAGCCGTGAACCAAACCTTCCTGGTCGCCGATGCCGAGCCGATCAGCGTCGCCGACCTTGTCGCGGCGATGCGCGAAGGGCTTGGCCGCGCCCCTCACCTCGTCAATCTGCCGAAGGGCGCGGTCAAACGCCTGATGGGCTCGTTCGGCCGCGAAGCCGACTGGGAGCGCATCTCGGGCGCGTTCGTGATCGATGCCTCGAAGCTGATGCGGATCGGCTGGCGCCCTTCGATCGCGACGCGGGAGGGCATCGTCGCCATGATGCGTGCCGAGAACGGCGCCGGCAGCTAGCCCAGAAGCGAATCGTAGAGGGCAACCGTCTCCCGTCCGATCGCATCCGCCGAGAACTTGCTTTCGACGAGGCGGCGCGCATTGGCGCCGAACTTTTCGCGCAAGGCCTGATCGCCGGCGAGCTTGGCCATGGCGGCGGCGAGCGCGCGCGCATCGCCGACCGGCACGGTCAGCGCGGTCTCGCCTTCGATGGCAATCTCGCGGCAGCCGGGCGCGTCGGTCGCGACCATCGCCCGTCCGCAGGCGGCCGCCTCGAGCAGGCTCTTGGGCAAGCCCTCGCGCCGCGAGGCGAGCACGGCGAAATGGGCGCGGGCCCACACCTCCCTGATGTCGGCGACGTGACCCAGCCACTCGATGCCGTAGAGGCTCGCGAATTCGCGGAGCTGCTCCGGCGCGAGCGATCCCGGATTTTCGCGGTCGCAGTCCCCGGCTAGGAGGAGCTTGAGCGGTTCTTCCTTGCGCTTGCCGAGGAGCGAGAAGGCCTCGATCAGCGTGACGACGCCCTTGTCGGCGAGCATGCGCCCGACATAGGCGGCCGTTACGGGCGGCGGCGGCTCGGGCATGGGCGTGAAATGTCCGGTGTCAACGCCCGAACCGGGAATGAGCACGACACTCTCCGGCGGCGCGCCGAGAGCGACGACAAAAGCGCGGTCGTCGGGATTCTGCACGATGGTGCGGCTGCGTTTGCGCCGCAGGAGCCGCGACAAGGCAAGCCGCACGGCCGCCCGCGCCTGCCCGTTGACCTTCGCCTCGCCGATGAAGAGCGAACCGAGGCCGGTCAAGCTGTTGACCACGGCTATTGGCGCAAGTCCGAGGCTCGCGGCGGTGCCGAGCAAAACGGGCTTCAGAGCGACGTTGTGCAGAATGGAAGGCCGCAACTCTTTCAGCAGGCGCCGCAGCGCCAGCGTCGCGGTCAGGCTCTCCCGCGGCGACAGGCTGCCCCGGACCCAATCGAGCGCGTGAGGCACGAAGCCTTCCTTCTCGATGGACGCGCGTCCGTCCTTCAGCCGCGTCGCGACATGCACCTCATAGCCGGCCGCCTTGGCCGCGCGCGCCATCGGCAGGCGGTGCGACAGGAAATACCAATCCTCGGTGACGACGTAGAGGATGCGGCGGGCCATCGCCTAAACTTGTAGCAGTGCTCCGGGTCGCGGAACACGGGGCAAAGCGGGGCGCTTTTCCTCGTTCCTGCGCGTTTTGCGGCCTTCCACTTGCCGCGATTACGGGGTATTATTTGCTTCGGCTGACGGAAGATCGGCTTCGGGGGATGCCATGAAATATCTCGGATTTGCTGCGGTGTTGTGCGCGGTCGCTGCTCTGCCGGCGCAGGCCTTCGAAATTCAGGGCGAGAACGCGACGCTCGAGGGCGGCGCCCAGTTCGTCAACCCCAACCCGTTCCTGACGCCCGACCTTTCCAAAGGCAGCTCGCTCGCGCTCCCCTATATCGGCAAGGCCGACAGCGAGTTCATCACCGATTACGGCAACGCGATTTCGATCCCGGCCCCGGGCGTCGACAAGCCGGCGCCGGCCTGGGCGCTCTCGCGCTAGAGATCAATCCTGCATGAGTTGCCCAAGGCGGCAGCAGGCCTTCGCCACTGCCGCCTTTAACTTGTCATGCGTGACGCGCCGCGGCTCGCTCGGGAAGCGAGCGCCATGATTGACGCAGCCAACAAGCGGCCCGACACCCTGCCGCAGCACGGACATGATGCCGGACCGACCAGCCGGTGAAGAGCGGCAACTCTTCGCGACTGGCCAAGTAACAAACTGCGCTTAGACCCGACCGAGAAGAACAAGTACGAGCAAGACAACCACAACGACGCCAAGGATTCCGGACGGACCATATCCCCAGCCGCCGCTGTAGCCCCAAGTCGGCAGTGCTCCGATAAGCAAAAGAACAAGAATGATTAGAAGTATGGTTCCAATAGGCATTTGAATGCTCCTTCAGCCCGACAAAAACTAAATGATTGTCCTTGCAAACGGTTCCAGCGCGGTCTTACGCGCGGCAACAAATGGAATGCGCGAGGCATACGGCAGACCGTCGTTGCCTCGTCGGTATCAGCAAAGCCTCAACGAATGCGGATGTCATTCGTTCAAGATGTGACGGAGATCTCTTGCTGGTCGAGTGGCGCCGCGCGTCATGCTCGTGCAAACGAAAGAGGCCTTCGGCCACTCAATCCTCGGGCCCATTTTTCAGATACCAACCATCCCCGGCGGTCCGTCACCGAGGCTTCGAGCGCAATCTTGCGACTTCGGCCTTCGCCGCGTCATGCGCCGCCGTAGCATCTTTGAACTTTTTGATCTCAGCTGGGCTGGTTCTTCCTCGGCCCATAGGGTCAGCCGCTCGCTTTAAAGCAAACGCCCTGCGCTCGGCTGCAATGGCCTTGTGAAGTTTCTCTGTCGCATCTTCTGCCAAAACAACCTCCTGGGTGGCTTCGTGGCACCAAGCCGCGATAAGCACCTTCGGTGTCATGGTGAGACCCTAGCACAGAAAGAGAGCGCTCACCGAAGCGAGCGCCAGGTTCCCGCCTCGGCCGCGCCAGCAAAGCCCTCGTGCGATGATCCACCGTTCAGGCGCCGTTCATCACGGAAGCCGCTATACTCCCGGCGGCCTAACCACAGTGGAGTTTCGAGTCATGCAAGCTCAATCGCACCCGTGGCGGATAGCCTTTCTCCCCGTGCTCCTTATTGTCTTGCCGATGCTAACGGCAACTTCTGCCAGCGCGGTCATCACTGACACAGAGAGGGACAATTGCCAAAGCGATTGGACGCATTGCGAGTCCAACTGCACGTTGAAGGCCGGTGAATGCGGAGAGCCTGGCTCCAAGAACCACAATTCCTGTTACAAGGATTGCAGAAAAATCTGCGACTACAAGAAATCGGACTGCCTCGGGGACGCCGATAAGGATGCGCCGAAAGCGCCTCCCACAAAAGTTCAGCCCAAGGCAACGCCTGGCGGCGCTGAGCAGCCTGGCACTGAAAGCCCGAATGTCCGGCCAGAAGGCGGCATCCAGCGTTAGCGGCTTCTGCGCGGGCCGCCTGGCCTCGACCATCGTGAGCATTTTGGCCGTCGCCCGGGATTTGCTCGGCCGACACCGGCGGCCTGAAGCGGAGGGACGGCTTCGGCGCTTTGACGATAAGATGTTGAGAAGGTTGGTACCGCCGGGTGAATTCGAATCACCGACCTCTTGATCCACAGTCAAGCGCTCTAACCAACTGAGCTACGGCGGCATGCTCGAGGGATTTTCGGGGAGAACCTAAGCGGAGCGCCGACCCGTTGCAAGCACGGGCATTCCGTCATGAAAAAGGCCTGGGGGCTAGCCCCAGGCCTTTTGCGCGCGACCCCGTAGCGGGCCTTGGATCGAACTCCAAGGCCCGGGCTGCGATGGTTACGATTTGCGCATCTGATCCAACGAACGGGACACCTGGCTCTTGATCGGCTCCGTGGTGTCGGCCGCAATCTTGGTCGAGAGCGCCCTGATCTCGTTCGCCTGGCTTGCGAACACGTCGAACTGCCGGCGGATGAAGGCCGACTGAAGCTCGACGATCTCGCCGAGGTTCTTGGCGCCGGCGAGGCTCTTGGCGAGGTCGAAGGCGGAGTTCAGATTGCGCTGGGACAGGTCGATGAGCTTGCGGTTGAAGGCGGTGGCGCCCTGGCCGGCCGCATCGAAGGACCGCTCGAGCGCGTCGATCGCCTCTTCGAGCGCATCCTTGCCGCGCTCATAGGCCTCGCGGCTCTGGTTCACCGTCTTCTCGGCGAGAGCGCGCACGCTCTCGGGCACGGTGGTATCGAGCTTGAACGACTCGAATTCCTTGGCGGCTTTGCGGAAGGTCTCGCGCGCGGCCTCGGCGGCGGCGACTTGGGGAGATTGGGTGGGGGTCATGGTTGCACCTCTTTAGCTTGGGACAGTTTCACGGGGGTTCGCGGCTTGCCCTGGGGAAAAGGGGTGCCGCTGCATTGAGCATTGTTCTTGCTGCACTGCAATATAATTGCTGCGTTGCGAAAAAACAAGGCCTCATGATGGCCGGGCCGCCATTTTTTGATCAGGAATTGGGCGTCCGGTTTCTGCCTAGGCAAACGAACAATTTCGCCTAAAGTTTGGCTCGACCGAGTCGAGGGAACCCCTGTGACGGGGTGCGCATTGGCGCCGTAGCCGTAACCGAACCTTTCCCGCCGGGCTGACCGAATGAGCTCTCTTCCGTTCCAGATGCCCGATCTCAAGTTGAACAAGCGCGCCGAGGATCCGGACCCGGACCGGGAAGCTCTCGAACACATCGCGCGCGCGCTCGAGAGCCGGCGATTCCAGCGCTCCGACGATGGCGCCGCGCGCAACGAGGGCGATGCCTCGGAATTTTTTCTCCCGGCGCACAGCCTCAAGGCGCTGCTCGAAGGCGTGCCGGTCGCGGTCGCCATCCTCGCCCGCGGCGTGCTCACCGAGGCCAATTCTGCTTTCGCCAACGCCTTCGGCTATCCGTCGGCGGCGGAACTCGTCGAAGCGGGCGGACTCGGTGCGATCCTCGGCGAGGCCGCGGTTCCCGACACCGCAGGCGCCGAGCGAAGCTTTGACGCGCTGACACGCTCACGCCGGCGGGTGAAGGTCGCCTTTTCGCTCAGCGTCCTCGATACCGAGCGCCAGTTGACGCTGTTGCGCTTGATCGGCAAGCCGAGCCCGGAAGCCGACGCAGAGACGCCGCGCGCCGCGCCTCCACATGTGCCAAAGCCCGAACCGGCGCCAAAGCCCGAACCGGCGCCAAGACTTCAACCCGACGCCGCGGCGAGCCGCCTCGAATTTCTCGCCAAGGTCAGCCACGAGGTGCGCACGCCGCTGAACTCGATCCTCGGCTTCGCCGAGCTGATGCTCCAGGAGCGCTTCGGCCCGATCGGCAGCCGGCGCTACAAGGGCTATGTCGAGGACATCCATCAGAGCGGGCTCTACGCGCTGTCGCTCCTCAACGACCTCCTCGACATCTCCAAGATCGAGGCCGGCAAGTTCGAGCTCAATTTCACCGCGGTCGATGTCGGCGAAATCGTCGAGGATTGCGCCGCGAGCCTGCAGCCGCTGGCCAAGCGTGCGCGCATTGTGCTGCGAACGTCGCTCGCGCCGGATCTCCCCACCGCCGTCGCCGACCCGCGGCGGCTCAAGCAGGTTCTGCTCAACCTGCTCACCAACGCCATCAAGTTCACCAATGAAGGCGGCCAGGTGATCGTGTCGGGCTCGATGATCGACGGCGAGCTTCGCTTGCGCGTGCGCGACAACGGCGTCGGCATGACCAAGGACGAGATCGCTTTCGCCATGCAGCCCTTCCACCAACTCGACACCGCGCCGCGCAAGCAGACCGGCACAGGCTTGGGCCTGCCGGTGACCAAGGCGCTGGTCGATGCCAACCGGGCGCGGCTCGTGCTCACCAGCGAGCCTCAAGTCGGCACTTCGGCCGACGTGATCTTTCCGGCCGAGCGATTATTCACATCGGGCTGAGCCGTACGACCCTGACAGCGGCTGACCTTGGCCGAAGCCCTCCTCTCGTGCTTAGTAACAGTGTTTCTCTACGAGATTGCCAACCTTTATTCGATTATTACTCTCGTATCACTCATATTATATCGACTTCTACTTTGAACATCATAATTAGAAGGCTTCTAAGGTAGATAAAGGCAAGTCAATCTTGTTGACACTCGCGCATGCTGCGCTTTAATCGAGGAATCGCGCCACCGCCGATCCTAGCGGCCAGGCGCCGAATTCAGTCCGATACCGGGGCCTTGAACCCCGGCAATTGGAGGAAAAGATGCGGTTTCTCTCTACGCGGCGCCTCGCGCTCGCCTCGCTTTTCACCCTCGCAATTGTGCCGGTCGAGGCCGCCGATCCCGGCGAAGTGAACGTCTATTCCTATCGCCAGCCCATTCTGATTCAACCCCTGCTCGATCGCTTCACGCAAGAGACCGGCATCGAGGTCAATGTCATCTTCGCCGAGAAGGGGCTGATCGAGCGCATCGAGGCCGAGGGACGCAACAGTCCCGCCGACGTCCTCCTCACCGTCGATGTCGGCAATCTCACCCAAGCGACCGCGTCCGGAATCGCGCAAGCCATCCGTTCGCCGACGCTCGACGCCGCGATCCCGCAAGCCTACCGCGCCGCAGACGATCAGTGGTTCGGGCTCACTCGCCGCGCGCGCGTCGTCTACGCCTCGAAGGAGCGGGTAAAGCAGGACACCATCACTTATGAGGAGCTCGCCGATCCAAAATGGCGCGGCAAGATCTGCATCCGCTCGGGCCAGCATCCTTACAACGTCGCCTTGATCGCCTCGATGATCGCCGCTCACGGGCAAGCGTGGACCGAGGAATGGCTGAAGGGCGTGAAGGCCAATCTCGCGCGCAAGCCCGCAGGCGACGACCGGCTGCAAGTCAAGGGCATCTATGCCGGCGAATGCGATATCGCCGTCGCCAACACCTACTACATGGGCGTGATGCTCAAGAACGATAAGGAGCCCGAGCAGAAGGCATGGGCCGAGTCGGTCAGGATCATGTTCCCCGACTCCGACGCGCGCGGTACGCATATCAACGTATCCGGCGCCGTCGTCGCCAAATACGCGCCGCACAAGGACAATGCGGTAAAGCTGGTCGAATTCCTCGCCTCCGACGAGGGCCAGCAAATCTATGCCGAGACCAACAACGAATATCCGGTCAAGGACGGCATTCCCTGGTCGCCGCTGGTCAAATCATGGGGCGATTTCAAGCCGGATCCGATTTCGCTCAACGACATCGCCGCCTTGCGCAAGGCCGCGAGCGAAATGGTCGACAAGGTTGAATTCGACGAGGGGCCAAGCTCATGAGGGGGCAACGATGAGCTTTCATAACAAGCGGAGCCGTCAGAGTACGGTCGCGGCGCCGGTTCGCGCTCCGGTGCTGAGCGGCGCGGAGTGGCTGGTCGGCACCGGCTTCCGCTGCTGGCTTGCGGGCTACGACACCGGCAACATCGCCTGCTGGGAGAGCGGCTGGACCGAATATGCCCGTGCGCTTGGGCCCGAGCGGGCGCGGCGGGCGGTGACCGAGCTTGCGTGCTGGGTCAGGGCGGTGCGCGCCTCGGCGTCGCGCCGCATCGAGTATTCTCCGGTCGGCTGTCCCGGCTTTTGCGCCGATGAGTGCCTGGCGATCTCGCTGATCGCGGCCTCGCAACACCAGCGCTGCCCGGCCATGCGCGCCTGCGCACTGGCCCTGACCGGATCGGACGCGATCGATCTCGTGCTGAACGCGGCCAACGGCTTCGCCGACGCGCTGCAAGACGCCGATCAGCGTCTGTCGGCCGATGGCGTGGCGGCGCTGATGGCGGGATCGCGGAAGGGCGGCGCCGACCGGCGCGCGCCGGTCTAGACCCGGCGGCGCAAACGGCAGGCGATGGCCCTCGTCTCGGCAACCGCGCGGCCTTCCTTGCGCCGCCGGCTGGCGCGGCTGAAAGAGAGCGGCAATTTTGCCTGGTCGTTGGCGGCGCTTGTCATCTCGCTGATCGCGGCCTCGCAACACCAGCGCTGCC
>DATEMT010000095.1:0-12722 GCA_035275445.1 Methyloceanibacter sp.
CAAAGAAGCTCGCCTCCTCGCCGTCGAGGAATTCCTCGATCACGACTTCGCTGCCTGCGGAGCCGAACGTGCCGGAGAAGCAGGCATCGATGGCGCTCGTCGCGTCGTCGCGCGTTGCGGCGATGACGACGCCTTTGCCGGCCGCGAGCCCGTCGGCCTTGACCACGAGCGGAAAATTCTGCCTGGCGATGTAAGCCTTGGCGGAAGCGGCGTCGGCGAAACGCCGATAGGCGGCGGTGGGAATGCCGTGGGCGGCGCAGAGGTCCTTGGTGAAGCCTTTCGAGCCTTCGAGCTGCGCCGCCTCGCGCGACGGCCCGAACGCTTTGATCCCCGCGGAATCGAGAGCGTCGGCGAGGCCGGCGACGAGCGGCGCCTCGGGTCCGATCACCACGAGCCCGATCGCGCTCTCCTTGCAGAAGCGGATGACGGCGTCATGGTCGGCGATGTCGAGCGCGATGCAATCGGCCACCGCCTCGATCCCGGCATTTCCCGGCGCGCAATAGAGACGGCCGATGAGCGGGCTTTGCTTCAGCTTCCACGCCAGCGCATGCTCGCGGCCGCCGCCTCCGATCAAGAGCACATTCACGGGACGTCACGCTCCGCTTGTGAGGGGACGCCGAGGCGAGTAATGCTGGCACCCCAAGATCGGTGCTCCTTAGCACGCTGACGCGGCCCGAGCGAAACCGGATGAGGCCGAACCATGGAACAATCAACAGAAGCCGCCCCCGGCAATCTCGTCGAATATAGCGTCTCGGAGCTTGCCTTGGCGCTCAAGCGGACGGTCGAGAACGCCTTCGGCCTCGTGCGCCTGCGCGGCGAGATCTCGGGCTTCAAAGGCCAGCATACCAGCGGCCATTGCTACTTCACCCTGAAGGACGACAGGGCGGCGATCGAGGCGGTGATCTGGCGGAGCACCTACCAGCGGCTCAAGTTCAAGCCCGAGGCCGGGCTCGAAGTCGTCGTCAAAGGCCGCATCACCACCTTCCCGGACCGATCCAAATATCAGATCGTCATCGATTCGCTCGAACCCGCCGGCGCCGGCGCGCTGATGGTGCTGCTCGAACAGCGCAAGAAGATGCTCGCCGCCGAGGGCCTGTTTCTCGATTCGCGCAAGAAGCAGTTGCCGTTCCTGCCCCGCGTCATCGGCGTCGTCACCTCGCCGACCGGCGCGGTCATCCGCGACATCCTTCATCGCCTCGGCGACCGCTTCCCCTGCCATGTTCTGGTCTGGCCGGTCAGGGTGCAGGGCGAGACCTCTGCGCTCGAAGTCGCCGCCGCCATCCTCGGCTTCAACGCTTGCGGCGGCAGCCTCATCCCGCGCCCCGACCTGATCATCGTCGCGCGCGGCGGCGGCAGCCTCGAAGATTTGTGGGGCTTCAACGAGGAGAGCGTGGCGCGCGCGGTCGCAGCAAGCGCGATCCCGCTTATCTCGGCGGTCGGGCATGAGACCGACTGGACCATCATCGACCTCGTCGCCGATTATCGCGCGCCGACGCCGACGGCTGCGGCCGAGCGCGCCGTTCCGGTCCGCTCCGACTTGCGCATCGCCGTGACCCAGCACGGTATCCGCGTCGCGACCTCGCTCAGGCGCCGGATCGAAGTCGAGCGCAATCGCTTCACCGGGCTAGCGCGGGGACTGCCGCGCAAGGCCAATATTCTCGATCTCCCGCGTCAGCGTTTCGACCGCACCAGCACTAACCTGAAGCGTGCGCTCATCGCCAACGCGCGTGTGCATCGCAACTGGCTCGAGCGGAGCGCGGGGCGCCTCAACGCCCATATGCTCGTCCGCGCCGCGCGGAACGGCCGCGACAAGCTCGGGCGCCTGGACCGCGCCGCTCAGCGGGCGGAGCGGGCGTTGCTGACGCACGCGCGCGCCAAGCTTGACGGTAAGGCCAAGCTGCTCGAGACGCTGAGCTATCAAAACGTGCTGGCGCGCGGCTTCGCGCTGGTGCGTTCGGTCGACGGCGCCATGATCCGCCGCGCCGCCGAGGTCGGAGCGGGCGCCGCTCTCGACATCGAGTTCGCCGATGCCCACATTGACGCCCATGCGGATACGGGCCCGCGCAAAGTCGAAAGCAAAGCGGCCCCGCGCCCGCGCCGTCGCGATGAAAAGCAGGGGAGACTGCTCTAGAGACTGGCCTTACCGCATCGCTTGATTGTATGGTGAGGCTTAAGCACAGAGAAAGGTCGTGGACGAGCCTTGATGAATCGTTTCGAACGCAGCAGCGCCTTCAAGGGCGAGGCCAAAGTCAAATATCTCGACGGCGAGGTGCAGGTGTTGACCCCCGGCGATTTCGTCCGCTGCGCCGTGACCGGCCGCAGCATTCCGCTCGACGATCTCCGCTACTGGAACGTGGAGCTGCAAGAGGCCTATGCCGATGCCGCGTCATCGCTCAAGCGCTACCACCAGCGGCGCGAACAAGCAGGCGATGCCGCCGAGTAGGGGCAAGGTCTCGCCGCGGACCGACCTCGATCAGCCGGCCGGTTTCGCGCCGGTGTTGACCGCCAATTGCGCTGCGAACGCCCGCTTGTAAGCGGGCCGCGCTTCGCCGCGCGCGAGATAAGCCGACAGGTTCGGATATTCGTCGAGAAGACCCGACGCTCTCACCCTGAGCAGCACCGACACCATCATCAGATCGCCCGCGCTGAACGCGCCGTCGAGCCAGTCGGCGTCACTGAGACGAACCGAAAGTTGATTCAACCGGGCGCGGACGCGATCCTCGACCAAAGGCAGGCGTTCGTCGTGCCAAGGCTTGTCGCGCTCAAACAGGCTCGCGGTGACAAGCTCAAGGATCGGCGGCTCCACGGTGTTGAGTGCGGCAAACATCCAGGTTATGGCGCGTGCTCGCGCATTGGCGTCGTTCGGCAGGAGGCCCGCATGGCGCGTGGCGATATGGAGCACGATCGATCCCGTCTCGAACAACGCGAGATCGCCTTCCTCATAGGTCGGAATCTGGCCGAAGGGATGCAGCGCCAGATGCGCTTGCTCCTTCATGGCGCGAAACGACACGAGGCGAACCTTGTACGGCTGGCCTACTTCTTCAAGCGCCCAGCGAACTCGCGTGTCGCGCGCCAGTCCCTTGCCGCCGTCGGGCGACTGTTCAAAGGCGGTAATGGTAATGGTCATCGCTCGCCGCGGCGACCCTCGCTTCGCGCCGTCGCCTTGGCCGTTGCCGCTTGCAGCAGCGCCTTGACCGCCGCCACGTCGTCGAATTCGATTGCGACGGCGAAGGGGCGCGAGCGGTGCTTGAGCTCCGCCGCATCGCTTCCGTCATCGTCGGGAAGCCGCACCCAATCCTTCTCGGTGGTGACGAGCATGGCGTTATAGTCCCTTGCCTCCTTGAGCAGGCTGCGCGCCTGCCGCTCGCTATAGCGGTAGTGGTCGGGATAGGAGCGCGCGTCGATCAGCCTTGCGCCGTTGCCGCGGAGCGTGTCGAAAAATTTCGACGGCCGCGCGATCCCGGCAAAACCGATCACCGGCAGCACGGTGAGCCAACGCTTGTCCAGGCGCGGCACCATGCGGGCCTTGATCACCGGCTTGCCGTCGCGGGCGAAGGCCTCGATCAGGGGCGCCGCCCTGCCGCCGTCGCCGATCACGACGAGCGCGCCCGCCCGCGCCATCTGCCCGGCAAGCGGCGCCCGGAGCGGGCCTGCCGGCATGACGAGGCCGTTGCCGATGCCGGCCCCGGCATCGACCACGACAAGCGACAAGTCTTTGGCAAGACCGGGGTTTTGGAACCCGTCATCCATCACGATGGCGCCGGCTTCCGTCGCCTCGATGGCCTTGGCGCCGGCCGCGCGATCGGCTGCGACCATGGTCGGCGCGACTTCGGCGAGAAGGAGCGGCTCGTCGCCCACGTCCTCAGGCCGCGCTCCTTTGGCGACAAGCACCGGCCCTTGGCTCTTTCCGCCATAGCCGCGCGTGAGGAAGGCGGGCTTCGCGCCGAGCGCCTTCAAGAGCGATGCGACGGCGATCGCGGTCGGGGTCTTGCCGCCGCCACCGGCAGTGAAATTGCCGATGCAGATCACGGGAAGCGGGGAACGGTACGGCGTGACGCCGGCGTAGCGGCGCTCGGCGATGCGGCCATAGACGCGGCCCGCGGGCGCGAGCGCCGAGGCCAACGCCGCTTTCTTGCGATACCACCAGAACGGGGTCTCAAGAGGCATGCTTGAGCGTGGTCTTGGGCGGCAGATAGTTTTCGAGTTCGGCCAGAGTGCGCGGCAGCGCGCCGCTCATGGCCGCTATGGTTTTGAGCGCCCGCTCGGTCATCGTCTTCCTCGCGTTCTCGTCCTCGATGAGATCGAGAGCGGCTGCGGCGAGGCTTGCCGCGTCGACGATCTCCTTGCCGCCTCCGGCGTGCAGAAGCGCTGTATAAGAGTCGCGGAAATTCTGCCAGTTGGGACCTGTCAGGACCGCGGCGCCGAGCTTGATCGGCTCGACCGGGTTCTGGCCGCCGCGATCGACGAGCGAACCGCCGACGAAAGCCACCGGCACAAGCGCATAGAACAGGCCGAGCTCGCCGATCGTGTCGGCGACGTAAACATCGGTATCGGCGTCCGGCAGCGCTCCTTTCGAGCGCAACGCGACCCCGAGCCCCGCGGCCCGTACGAGCTCGGCGATGAGCGGCCCGCGCTCGGGATGGCGTGGCACGATGATGGTGAGGAGATCGGGCCGCGCCGCCTTCATGCTGCAATGCGCCGCCCGCACGATCTCATCCTCGCCTTGATGCGTGCTCGCGGCGAGCCAAACCGTGCGACCGGAAATCGCCGCATCGAGCTTGCGCCGTCCGGGGAGATCGGCCGGAGGCGGCGGCGCGTCGGCTTTGAGGTTGCCGACATCGAGCGCGCGGACCGCGCCGAGTTCGGCGAAGCGCTCGGCGAGGCTGTCGTTCTGCGCCAGCACGAGATCGAATGCCGAGAACAGCGGCCGGCTGAAATCCGGGCGCCGCTGCCAGCGCCTGAAGCTCGACGCCGACATGCGACCGTTGATGAGAAGCAGCGGAATGCGGAGCGCCTTGGTGTCGAGCACGAGATTGGGCCAGATTTCCGATTCGACCAGCACCGCGAGGTCGGGATGCCAATGGCGCAGGAAACGCTGCACGAACGCCGGATTGTCGAGCGGCACATATTGATGAACGACGCCCTTGGGCATGCGCGTACGCGCGAGCCGCGCCGAGGTCACGGTGGCGGTGGTGAGCAGGATGCGGACTTCAGGCCTCTCGGCGGCGATGGCCTCGATCACCGGGAGCGCGGCATTGGCCTCGCCGACGCTTGCGGCATGGAACCAGGCGAGGAAGCCTTGCGGGCGAGGCGCCGTCGCCTGACCGTAGCGCTCGGGGCGCCGCTCGCGCTCCTCTTTTCCGGCGCGTGTGCGCCAGGCAAGAATGAGCGGGGCGAACGGGGCGGCAACGCTGGTCAGCGCCCGGTAGGTCTTGAGCATCAGTCCGGGCTTGGCGATGTCGTACGCGGTCACGGGATCGCGGTCTCCGTCTTCAAGCTATTTGCTCGCCACGGCGACGGCGTCTTCGTCCACGCTGTCCCGATCCGCGGCGTCACGATCCTCGCCGTCCTTCGGCTGAGGCGCAAATCCTCCGGCAATGCCGAATTGCGTACGATGAAGCCGCGTGTAGAGGCCGCCTTTGGCCACGAGTTCCTCGTGACGCCCGGTCTCGACGATGCGCCCCTGATCGAGCACGCAGATGAGATCGGCTTTCTTCACCGTCGAGAGACGATGAGCGATCATGAGCACGGTGCGGCCGCGCATCAGCTCCTCGAGCGCGGCCTGGACCTTGGCCTCGGCCTCCGAGTCGAGCGAACTCGTCGGCTCATCGAGCAGAAGGATTGGCGCATCCTTGTAGAGCGCCCGGGCGATGGCGATGCGCTGGCGCTCGCCGCCCGAGAGCAGCACGCCGGCTTCGCCGACGCGGGTGTCGTAGCCCTTGGGCAGCGCCATGATGAAGTCGTGCGCGGCCGCGGCCTTCGCCGCATCGATTACCCTGCTCTCCTCGATCGCCTTGGTGCCGTAGGCGATATTGGCCCTGATCGTATCGTCGAACAGCACCGGGTCCTGGGTCACGAGCGCGATCGCATCGCGCAGGCTCTCGATCGTCACGTGCTTGATGTCCTGTCCGTCGATCGAGACCGCGCCCCGGTCGGGGTCGAAGAAGCGCAAGGTGAGATTGACGAGCGTGCTCTTGCCCGAGCCGGACGGCCCGACCAGCGCCACGGTGCGCCCGGGCGGAACGACGAGGCTCACGCCTTTCAGCACCGGGTTCTCCGGCTCGTAGGCGAAGGATACGCTGCTGAACTCGATCTCGCCGCGCGCGAGCTTGAGCGGCTTGGCGCCCGGCTCCTCCTTCAAGACGATCTCGCGGTCGATGATACCGAACACCCGGCTTGCCGCGGCGATGCCTTCCTGAAGCTGGGTCTGCAACGTGGCCAGGCTCTTGAGCGGCGCGTAGATCAGAAGCGCAGCCGTCATGAACCCCATGAAATGACCGAGCGTGAGGTCGCCGCGCACGCCCTTGGTGCCGGCGAAGTAGATGGCAAGGGCAAAGCCGAGCCCGGTGAGCAGCTCGACCGAGGGACTGGAAAGCGCGCGTGCCCGCGTGCCGCGCATGGTGAATTCGAGCGCGCGATTGATGGTCGTGGCGGCGCGCGCCTTTTCCTTGTCTTCCTGGCGGTAGGCGCGCACGACGCGCATGCCACGCAAGGTCTGGGTGATCAGCGCCGAAAGGTCGCCCGTTTCCTGTAGCGATTGCGTGGTCGATTTCCGCATCTTGCGCCGCTGTCGCGACAGCATGAACCAGGCGATCGGCATGAAGATCAGGATCAAGACCGAGAAGCGCGCGTCCATGTAGAACATCGTGCCGACCAGGATGATGACCTTGAGGTAGCTCTCGCCGAGCGTGACGAGCGAGCGCGAGGCCGTGGCGCGAATGAGCGTCGCGTCGTTGAGAAAGCCGGAAAGCAGGCGCCCGGAATGTGTCCGTTGAATCCAGTTGAGGTCGGCGCGCGAGAGCTGCCCGAACATTTGCAAACGGAGATCGGCAATGAAGCGATGGCCGAGATAGGCGACGGTGACGTCGCCGATATATTCCGAGATGGCCTTGACGATGGTCACGATGACGATCGCCCCGGTGATCCAGTAGACCATCTGCGCGTTCTTGGCGACGAACACGTCGTCGGCGGTTCTTTGAATGAGGAACGGGATGGCGCCGGTGGTGGCGGCGGTCAAAAGCATGGCGACCGAAGCGAGAATGAGGAGGCCTAAGCGGGGCCGCAAATGCTCGTGCCAAATGCGGACCACGATCTCCTTGGTCGAATAGTGGACCTGGAGCTCGTCGGGGCTCCGCTTGACCACGCTGGCATCCCTGAACAGTTGGTCTTTCAAGCGGTTCCCCGTGTGCCAATGTCTGATCTTGCGCCGCCCTGCCTTCTAGCACGCGGCGGGAGGGCCTCGAAGGCGAAAAAACCCAAGGCGAAAAAGCCCCTAGTCCTTCTCGTCGCGCGTCTCGTGCTCCGGATCGAGCAAGCGATGCAGATGGACGATGAAATAGCGCATATGGGCGTCGTCCACGGTGCGATGCGCGGCTTCCTTCCACGCGTCGTAGGCTTGCGCGTAGTTGGGATAGATGCCGACGACATCGAGCCCCTTGAGATTGCTGAACTCGGTCCCGCCGAGCGATGTGAGTTCGCCGCCGAACACGAGATGCAGCAACTGGCGGCCGCTGCTCTTAGCTTCCTTTGCGGCCATGCCGCTCTTTTCCCCCTGCTGCACCCTCAGAGATCGACGCGGCTCGTGCGCTCGATCAGGAGCGGGTGAAGCGCCTTGCCGCTCGCCACCAGGCTCGGCAGCCGCGGCGACGGACGGTTGTAGTGATGCGCGCCGCCGCGATGGTCGGTGACGATGCCGCCGGCTTCCTCGACCAGGAGCGCCGCTGCGGCAAGGTCCCACTCGCTCTTGTTCGAGAGCGAGATGGTGGCGTCGGCGCGGCCCGAAGCGACAAGAGCGAGACGGTAGGCGACCGAGTTCACCCATTTGGTTTCCACCTCGGGCCACGGCTCCTTCCAGATCTTCTTCTTGAAGAGGCCCCCGCTGGCGATGAGCAGCGCGCCTTCGAGCGTGCTCTTGTCGCTCGCTTCGATCGGCTCGTCGTTGAGGAAGGCGCCCTTGCCGCGCATGGCGTGGAAGAACTCGCCGGTGGCGGGGTTGTACACCGCGCCCAGCACCGGAGCGCCGTTCTCGACCAGCGCCGCCGACACCGTCCATTCCGGCAGGTGACGCAGGAACGCATTGGTGCCGTCGATCGGATCGACCATCCACACCCGGCTGAATTTAAGGCGCTCGGGATCGTCCTCTCTCTCCTCCGACAGCCAGCCATAGTCGGGGCGCGGCATGTGAAGCGCGACTTTCAGCGCCACGTCGACCGCGAGGTCGGCCTCGCTCACCTCGCTGCCGTCGATCTTCCTTTTGACGGCGACCGGCTTGCGGAAATAGCTGAGGGCGAGTTGGCCCGCTTCGCGCGCCCCCTTCTTAAGAAGCGCGTAATCTTCTTCGAGGGTGGGAGCGGTTCGCGGCCGCTTGGCTGGCTCGATGGCGGTCATTAGGGGGTTTGCGGAAGATTCTCGAAACTTTTCAGCAAAGCTCTTTAAACCATGTGGACAGCTAAATCGCGCATACCAGCCGTTAACAACGTCCGTTAAGCGCTTCGGAAAGCTTCCATGGCAGGATCGCGCCAATCAAGGCCGCCTCAAGGCAGCCAGCCGAGCGGGGAAGCTAACAGTAAGGCGTCAACCGGGCCCTTGGGCAAATTGCCCCGGGGCCCGGTGCTTTTTTGCGCTTTCGGCGCTCGCGCGCAACTCAGAATATTGCCGTAAGCGCCATGTCGATCAGGATGGCGGCGAAGACGATCGCGCCGAAATCGCGATTCGAGCGAAAGCGCCGGAGGCAGTTATCGGGATCGGCGATGTCGAGCGTCGCGACCTGCCAGGTGAGTTGTGTCGCGGCGGCCGTCATTCCCACCAGGAACGCCATGCCGGCATGGGCCATGATCCCCGCCGTCACGATCGCAGCAAACGCAAGCGTGTAGAGAACCGCGAGCCAGGCGTAGGTGGCGCGGCCGAAGCGGAGCGCCGTCGATTTCAGCCCCAGCACGCCGTCCTCGTCCCGGTCCTGATGGGCATAGATCGTGTCATAGCCGATGGTCCAGGCGACGGCCCCAACGTAGAGCACGACCGCGGCCCAATCGAGCCGTCCCCGCACCGCCGTCCAGCCGAGCAGCGCGCCCCAATTGAAGGCGAGCCCGAGCACGAGTTGCGGCCAGGAGCTGAAGCGCTTGACGAAGGGGTAGAGCGCCACGATCGGCAGCACGCCGAGTCCGAGCCAGATGGTGAAGGTGTTGAATTGCAGAAGCACGATGAAGCCGATCAGGCTGAGCGCGATCATGAACAGGGTCGCGTTCTGTACGCTCACCTGCCCGCTCGGGATCGGCCGGCCGCGCGTGCGCTGAACTTGCGCGTCGATGTCGCGGTCGACGACGTCGTTGTACGTGCAGCCGGCGGCGCGCATCACCAGCGCGCCGATGGCGAAGAGGACGAGGAGCCTCAAGTCGGGATAGGCTTCGTCGAGGCTCCGCGCCGCCAAGGCCAGCGACCAGAAGCAGGGAAAGGCAAGCAGGAAGAAGCCGGCGGGGCGGTCGGCGCGGGCGAGCCTGAGATAGGGGAGGAGGCGCGCGGGCGCGAAACGATCGGCCCAGTTCCCTGCGCCGGCGTCCGCAATCGCGCCGTCTTTACCTTGGGGCAAAATTGTCATGCGCTTGACGCTTGTGCTCCGTCATCCTTCACTCGAAAAACCGCCATGCCGTCAAAGCCCCAGCGCCTGTTCGTCACCGCCAAGCTCGAGCCGGGCGCGACCGTGGCGCTCGGCCGGGACCAGGCGCATTACCTCAGAAATGTGCTGCGACTCAAGCAAGGCGACAACCTCCTTCTGTTCAACGGCCGAGACGGCGAATGGTGGGCCGAGCTTGGCGACGCCGGCAAGAAGGAGGCGCAAGTCCGCCTCGACCACCAGACCCGTCCGCAAGAGGCGGGGCCCGACCTGCACTACCTGTTCGCGCCGCTCAAGCGCGCCCGGCTCGACTATATGGTGCAGAAGGCGACCGAACTCGGCGCAAGCGCGCTCCGCCCCGTCATCACGCGCCACACCGTGGCCGAGCGCGTCAAAAGCGAGCGCCTCATTGCCAATGCGATCGAAGCTGCCGAGCAATGCGGCATTTTGCGCGTGCCTGAGATCCGGGAGCCGGAAAAGCTCGGAAAGCTGCTCGATGGCTGGGACGAGGGCAGGCGGCTCATCTTCGCCGACGAGCAGGCGCCGCACGTCTCCCCGCTCGAGGCGCTGAAGACGTTGACGCCCGGGCCGCTCGCCGTGCTGATCGGACCTGAGGGCGGGTTCGAGCGCGAGGAACGGGCGGCGCTTGTAGCGAAGCCCTTCGTGCTGCCGATATCGCTCGGGCCCCGGGTCATGCGTGCCGACACCGCCGCGGTCGCCGCTCTCGCGCTTGTGAACGCCGTGCTTGGCGACTGGCGCTAAGGATCGGCTTGTCAGGCCCATGGCCGGAGCGGCATAAAGGCACCGCTTCCCGGCGCCGCGTTCCCGCCCTCGCGCCCCAACCCCCAACGGAGCTCCCCCGATGTCGACAAAGGTCGGTGGGCCTCAAGGCCCCGTCGTCTCTTCGCGGGATGAGCTCGTAGCTTACCTCGAACAGGGATCGAAGCCCGCGCGCGATTGGCGTATCGGCACCGAGCACGAGAAGTTCGGCTTCTATCGTCATGGCTTTGGCCCTGTCCCTTACGACGGCGAGCGGGGCATTCGCGTGCTGCTCGAGGCGCTGAGAGACCGCTTCTGCTGGGAGCCCGTAACCGAGGGCGGCAACATCATCGCGCTCCGCCGCGCACACTGCCCTAAAGGCGGCGCGGTCAGCCTCGAGCCGGGCGGCCAGCTCGAACTCTCGGGCGCTCCGCTCGAGAACCTGCACGAAACCTATGAGGAGCTCCGCGAGCATCTCGTCGAAGTCAGCGAGGTCGGCAACGAGCTCGGCATCGGCTTTCTCGGCATCGGCTTCTCGCCGAAATGGACGCTTCCCGAGACGCCGGTCATGCCGAAGGCGCGCTACCGCATCATGGCGCGCTATATGCCGACGCGCGGCCGCCGCGGGCTCGACATGATGTTCCGCACCGCGACGGTGCAAGTGAACCTGGATTTCAGCGACGAGCGCGACATGGTGGAAAAATTGCGCGTCGGCCTCGCGCTCCAGCCGGTCGCAACCGCGCTCTTCGCCAATTCGCCCTTCACCGACGGCAGGCCGAACGGCTTCCAGTCGTTTCGCGCCGAGATCTGGCGCGACACCGATCCCGACCGCACCGGGCTCCTTCCTTTCGCCTTCGAGCCGGGCATGGGCTTCGAGCGCTACGTCGATTATGCGCTCGGCGTGCCGATGTATTTCGTCTATCGCGACGGGCGCTATATCGACGTGGCGGGCGCCTCGTTCACAGACTTCCTCGGCGGCAAGCTCGCCGCTCTTCCCGGCATGCGCCCCACGCTCGACGACTGGGCCGATCACCTCACCACGCTCTTCCCCGATGTGCGGCTCAAGCATTTCCTCGAGATGCGCGGCGCCGATGCCGGAGGCTTCGCGCAGATCTGGGCGCTGCCGGCGCTGTGGACCGGGCTCCTTTACGACCGGGACGCGCTCGGCGGGGCCTTGGCGCTGACGGCGGATTGGAGCGTGGCGGAGCTTCAGGGCTTGCGCGACACGGTTCCCAGGCTCGGCCTCGAAACGCCGTTCCGCGGCCGCGCGCTGCGCGAGACGGCGCGCGAGATGGTCGGACTTGCGCTTGGCGGATTGGAGCGGCGCGCGCGGCGCGACAAAAACGGCGAGGACGAGCGCAAGGCGCTTGCGCCGCTCATCGCCGCGATCGAGGACGGACTGTCCCCCGCCGACCGGCTGCTTGCGCTTTACCGTGGACCGTGGCGGGGCGAGATCGACCGCGTGTTCGACGCCGAAGCCTTCTAGGCCCGGAATTGCCGGGTCTTGGCCGGCCAGGGGCGTGACACTCGCTGCCTTGAACGGCGGCGTTCCCTAACCATATTACCGGGCAAGTCACCGTCCCAGCTCGCGACCCTGCACGGTTTGGGACGTTGGTCCGTCCCCCAAAGACGGATTTCGTCGGCGACAGAGTCTCCTTTCTCTGTCGCCGATTTTTTTTCGCTTTGCTTACTTGAGGTTGCCCAAGGCGTCGCCGAATCCTTGGAGCGCGACCGGAATGCCGATGCCGGCTTCGGGCGTATCGAAAATAATGAACATGGCGGTCGTGCCCTTTTTCATCTTGGCGATGATGTCGTCTTGGAGGACGACCTCGGCGACGCAACCGCGTCTGCTGCATTTGAGGAACGGGGCGTTGCCGACATCCTGACCGTCGATCTTGAGGCCGAGCCCCGTGGGCAGGAGGACGCCGAGCGGCACCACGACGCGCATCAGCTTCTTCTCCTCGCCGATCGCCTTATAGAACACGACCGTGAGACCGACATTGGGCCTGTCCTCGGCGGTGACGCTCTGCACCAGCGCGCATTTCTCTTCCTTGGCCCCCGGTGGTGTCCGGCACGAGACTTGCCAGGCGCCGTGGGTCTCCCGCACCACGCTGCCCGGGCCCGTGGCCGCGGG
>DATEMT010000096.1:0-5700 GCA_035275445.1 Methyloceanibacter sp.
TGCTATAACCACCGGCCATGACGGAGATCGAAACGATCGAGGCGTCCAAGGATATCGGCCCGGCCCAAGGGCTCACCCAAGATCGCGTGCTCATCGTCGATTTCGGGGCGCAATATACCCAGTTGATCGCCAGGCGCGTGCGCGAGGCCGGCGTCTATTCCGAGATCGTCCCCTACGACAAGGCGGAAGCGGCGCTCGCGCCCGTCCTGCCCAAGGCCATCATCCTGTCCGGCGGCCCTGCGAGCGTCCACGAAGCGGGCACGCCGCAAGCCCCGCACAGCCTGTTTTCGGCCGGCGTGCCCGTGCTCGGCATCTGCTACGGCGAGCAGGCGATGGTGGCCGCTCTTGGCGGCGCGGTCGAGGGCGGCCATGAGCGCGAGTTCGGACGCGCCGATCTTCAGATTATCGATGATACGCCGCTCTTCGACAGCGTGTTTGAGGTTGGCGAGCGTGCGCCGGTGTGGATGAGCCATGGCGACCGCGTGACGCGCCTGCCGCCGGGCTTCCGCGCCGTCGGCATCTCGACCGGTGCGCCCTTCGCCGCGGTCGCCGACGATTCACGCAAGCTCTACGGCGTGCAGTTCCATCCCGAAGTGGTGCACACGCCGAAAGGCGCAGCACTGCTCGCCAATTTCGTTCACGCCATCGCCGGATGCGCCGGCGATTGGACCATGGCCCAGTTCCGTGCGCGCGAGGTCGAACGCATCCGCGCGCAAGTCGGCGACGGCAACGTCATCTGCGGGTTGTCGGGAGGAGTCGATTCGGCGGTGGCGGCGCTTCTCATCCACGAGGCGGTCGGCGACCAGCTCACCTGCATCTTCGTCGATCACGGGCTGCTGCGCCAAGGCGAGGCCGAAGAGGTCGTCAATCTCTTCCGCGGCCACTACAACATTCCCCTCGTCGCAGTCGATGCCGGCGCACGGTTCCTCGACGCGCTTGCCGGCGTCACCGATCCGGAGGCCAAGCGCAAGACGATCGGCAGGCTGTTCGTCGAGGTGTTCGAGACGGAAGCCGACAAGATCGGGGCGGTCGATTTCCTGGCCCAAGGCACGCTCTATCCCGACGTGATCGAGAGCATCTCGGCGACGGGGGGCCCGTCGGCCACCATCAAGTCGCATCACAATGTCGGCGGCCTGCCCGAGCGTATGCGGCTCAAGCTCATCGAGCCGCTGCGCGAGCTGTTCAAGGACGAGGTGCGCGTGCTGGGGCGCGAGCTTGGGCTGCCCGACGCGTTCGTGGGTCGCCATCCGTTCCCGGGCCCGGGGCTTGCCATCCGCGTGCCGGGCGATGTGACCGAGGAGAAGCTCGCCATCCTGCGCAAGGCCGACGCCATCTATCTCGACGAGATCAGGGCCCGCGGACTTTACGACAAGATCTGGCAAGCCTTCGCCGTGCTGCTGCCGGTGCGGACCGTGGGCGTGATGGGGGATGCGCGCACTTACGACTATGTGTGCGCGCTCCGGGCCGTGACCTCGACCGACGGCATGACCGCCGATTACTACGACTTCTCGCACGATTTTCTCGGGGCGGTGGCGCGCCGCATCATCAACGAGGTGCGCGGCATCAATCGCGTGGTCTACGACATCACCTCCAAACCGCCCGGCACCATCGAGTGGGAGTAGGGCGTAACGCGAAAGTTTCCGTGCCGCGTTTTCCCTCTCCCCTCGTGGGAGAGGGCTTTCCGCCCGGCGCGTGAAACGCGGCGAATGGCGGAAAGGGTGAGGGGGCGATTTTCGCCGCGGGCTTTTGCACTTTTCGCACCACCTACGCCTCGCACCTCGCGTATAATGGCTGAAGCGGGGCGGTCCGGTTGTTCGTGTGGTGCCGTGATGCGCAAAGAGGACGCTCTCAAGATCCTTCAGGCGAAGCTCGCCGAGATCGAGCAGGAGCATGAATCCGAGCTTGCCGAAAGCGACGGAGTTCGCGAGACGGTCGATGCCAAAGCCGAAGCGCGGGCGCTCGGCGCGGTGTTCGATTACCTCCAGAACTGCAAGCTGACGCCGACGGCATCCCTGCTTCGCGTGTTCAGGCGCTATCTGCGTGCGCCGAAGGCGCGGACGCCGATCGCCGATGAGGGCCGCACTGCGCGGTCGAAAGCGAGCTGAAGCTCTGGCCGTTCGCGCGCGCGTTCGTCCGCGAATCGGCTAGAACGTCGGCTTGAACGATTGCGGACACGACGCCAATGACCCTTCTCATCGTCGGCATCATCGTCTTTCTCGGCGTTCATCTCTTGCCGACGGCCACGGACTTGAGGGCGCGGGCCGTCGCGCGCTTGGGCGAGGGTGGCTACAAGGGCGCTTTCTCGCTGCTCTCGCTCGCGAGCCTCGCTCTTCTGATTTACGGCTACGCCACGGCCCCGGTCGTCCAGCTCTGGTCGCCGCCGTCCTGGACGCGCTGGCTCGCGATCGTCCTCATGCTGCCCGCCTTCATCTTCCTGGTTGCGGCCTATGTGCCGGGCCGCATCCGCGAGCGGCTGAAACATCCCTTCCTCGTCGCCGTCAAGACCTGGGCGCTCGCCCACCTCCTCGCCAATGGCGACCTCGCCTCGGTGATCCTGTTCGGCTCGTTCCTCGCCTACGCCGTCTACGACCGCATCACGCTGAAGCACCGCAGGCCGACGAGCGTAATCGGGATCGAAGGCCGGGAACGGCCCCAAAACGACGTCATCGCCATCGTGCTCGGCACGGTGCTCTACGTCGTCTTTCTGGTTTGGCTGCACCCGCTCCTGATCGGTGCGGCGGTTCTGCCGCGATAGGCCCCGCTGGGCCTTTTTTGCAGTGCACAACTTCCCATATTTCTGCCATAAGTGCCCTGACCGGGCCGCTTCTGGAGGAGCCAAGCCGAGATGTCGCAGGACTTCACCGTCAGGCGGGTGACCGCCCCCGACATTCGCAATCGCAAGGGCGGCGACGCCCCGATCGTGGCGCTCACCGCCTACCACGCCCATACCGCGCGCATCATCGATCCCCATGTCGACATGCTGCTCGTGGGCGATTCCCTCGGCATGGTCATGCATGGCTACGAGACCACCGTGCCGGTGCCGCTCGACCTTATGATCATGCATGCGCAAGCGGTGGTGCGCGGCTCGAGCCGGGCGCTCGTGGTCGTGGACATGCCGTTCGGCTCCTATGAGGAGAGCCCGCCGGTCGCGTTCCGCAACGCCGCGCGCGTTATCAAGGAAACCGGCTGCGGCGCCATCAAGATCGAGGGCGGCCAACAAATGGCCGAAACCATCCGCTATCTCTCCGAACGCGGCGTGCCGGTGATGAGCCATATCGGCATGACGCCGCAAGCCATCAACACGATCGGGAGCTTCTCGCCGCGCGGGCGGCGGCGCTCGGAATGGGCGGCGTTCGAGGCCGATGCCAAGGCGGTTGCCGAGGCGGGCGCCTTCGCCGTGGTTCTCGAGGCGCTGGCCGAGCTTCTCGCCGCGCGCATCACCAAGCTGATCGACATTCCCACCATCGGCATCGGCGCCTCGGCCGAATGCGATGGACAGATCCTGGTGCTCGAGGACATGCTCGGCCTCTCGCCCCGCGTGCCGAAATTCGTCAAGGAATACGCTCATATCGGCGATGGGATCGAGTCCGCCGTCAAGGCCTTCGCGCGCGATGTCCGCACCCGGGCTTTTCCCGCGGCCGAACACACTTATCCGATGGCGGACGACGACGCCGTAGTCACGAAAAAGACCAAAATGACAGGCAGTTAGCCTGTCGGCCGGTGTTCGGTTTGGCTGGCCGCGGGGGATAGGCCTCGCCCCTTTAACTTGCGTGGCCGGGGCGCCTTCACTAATACGGCAGGAGAAGCGGCGTGGAAGCCCGGCAAAGGCTAAGCCGCCTCGTTTCGTTTGACGCCCAAGCAATAAAAGAGTCCGCTGGCCCCATGAGCGACCGTGATTTCTTTCGCGAGGTGGACGAAGCCGTCCGCCAGGACAAATACAAGAAGCTGTGGGACGAATACGGCGTCATGGTCTTGGGCGCGGCGGCGGTCTTGATCGTCGGCGTCGCCGGTTACCAGGGCTGGACGTTCTGGCAGCAAAAAAGGGCCGCCGATTCCGGCGCAAAATTCTCCGAAGCGCTTCGCCTCGAGGACGGCGCCGCGGCGCCGAAGGCGCGCGAAATGCTCGCCGCTTTGGCCGAGCAGGGGCCCTCGGGCTACCGGGTGCTGGCGCGCTTCCAACTCGCCGCGGCCGAGGCCAAATCGGGCAACACCGACAAGGCCGTCGCCGATTACGACGCGCTCGCCAAGGACGCGAGCGTCGATCCGATCCTGCAAGACCACGCCGTGCTTCAGGCGGCTTCGCTCAGGCTGGACAAGGCGGACTATGCCGAAATGGAGCAGCGGCTCAAGCCGCTTGCCGAGTCGAGCAGCGCCTGGCGCTTCTCGGCGCGCGAGTTGTTGGGATTGTCGGCCTACCGGCTGAAGAACATGCGCGAGGCCGAAACGCATTTCAACGCGCTGATCGGGGATGAGGCGACGCCGCAGAATCTGCGCGAGCGCGCCGAAATGATGGTCGCGCTGATCGTTGGCGCGCCGCAAACGCTGAGCACCACGGCGCAGTAGCTGGCGCATAGCGAAGGGTGGCTCGAAGTTGCGCTCGGGTCGAACACGGGGACTTGGTCATTGCCTGCTCGGCGGGGGGGTCGTCGCCGTCTTGGCGTTCGCTCTTGCCGGATGCGCGGGCTCGTCGTTCGAGGGCCTTGAGAAGTATGCCAAGAATCCCTTCGCCAAGAAGGAAAAGCCGTTACCGGGCGAACGCGTCGCCATCATCACCGATCCGACGACCGTGGTCGCCGATCCTGCCGAGGTGGGTCGACCGGTTCAGCTGCCTGCCGCCCAAACCAATGCTTCGTGGACGCAGCCGGGCGGCGCGCCGACGAACAGTCTCGGTCATCTCGCGCTCAACGCCGATGTGCGCAAGGTCTGGTCGGCCGATGCCGGGACCGGCTCGTCGTCAAGCGGGCGCTTGAGCGCGGTGCCACTGGTCGCAGACGGCAAGGTCTTCACGCTCGATGCCGGGGGAACGGTGTCGGCCTTCTCGACGGCGAACGGCGCGCGGGTATGGTCCCAGGACGTGACCCCCGACAACGAGAAGGCCAAGGAAGGCTTCGGCGGCGGACTTGCTCTCGACGGCGGGCGCCTCTACGCGGCAACCGGCTACGGCACCGTCGTTGCCCTCGACCCTGGCAACGGCGCTGTGGTTTGGACCAAGCGCGTCGTCGAGCCGATCCGCAGCGCGCCGACGGCTTCGGGCGGCAAGATCTATTTCGTTACCGCGGGCAACACCCTCTTTGCCCTCAACACCAGTGACGGCCAGCAGCTTTGGACCTCGCGCGGACTGCCGGTCAACGCCACCCTTCTCAGCAGTGTCAGCCCCGCGGTGAGCGGCAGTGCCGTGATCGCGCCGTTTCCGGCCGGCGACATCGGCGCTTTCGATGTCGCGAGCGGCAAGCCGACATGGCGTGATTCGCTGTCGCGCCAGGCCGATACCTCGGCCGCCGGCGTTCTCGCCGATCCCGCCCGGCCGGTCGTCGATCACGGCGTGGTGTTCGTCATCAGCCACGGCGGCAAGATGATCGCGGTGTCCGAATCCTCCGGCGAGCGGCTGTGGACGCGAAACCTCGCCAGCACCCAGATGCCGTGGGTCGCGGGCGACACCGTCTACGTGGTCGATCTGGGCGGCAAGCTCATTGCGCTCGC
>DATEMT010000097.1:0-2446 GCA_035275445.1 Methyloceanibacter sp.
ATATCATGAGCCATAGCGCTGGCGATAAGCCTCGGCGGCTTTCTCGAAACATTCAAGCGGCGGCCGCACCACGCCCGCGCCGATCTGCCCGCCATTCCGTCCGGCAATGCCGACGTCGAGCACCGGCAAGACCTTCTTCTCCACCACCTTGAAGATGTCGATGCCGGTCGGCGTGCCGCGAAAGCCGAGCGCCGGAATGAGATAGTCGGGATTCTCGCCGACCGTGATGGCGTAGAGCTCCTCGTTGCGCGCGATCATCTTCTCGTAGGAGCCGCCCTGGTAGGTCTGCAACGATGGTGCCGAAGCTTGCGCGAAACCGCCAAGGCCGATCGTCTCGGCGATGATGCTTTCGCCGCCCATCCAGGTGATTTCGTCCTCGCTGTGGCCCTCGAACAGCTTGGCTTCGACCGAGGCGTGCGGACCCTTGAACCAGGTGTCGCCGAGGCCGCTCACGCGCACGGAGAAGCCGCGGCAGTTGAAGGCCATTGCGGTCACGACGCTCGATCCTTCGATGTCGCGCGCGGCGTCGGCGGTGGCCTTGGCCGCCGCCATGGAGAGACGCAGGAAGAAATAATGGTCGTCGGTCATCGTCTTCACCGCGCGGATGACGCGCTCGCTTCCCGCCGAGGCGAGCGCGAGCAAGTCCGGCACGAGCTCGCGCAGGAACAGCAGCGCCGCCGCCGTGTTGCGCGAGTGGAGCTCGTCGCCCATGCCGAGCGCCCGCTTGATGATGGGCTTGAGCGGGATGCCGCCGCTCCGGCGCACCGCCTCGGCGATCACCGGCACGATCTCGTTCTGCACGAGCAGGAGTCGCTCCCTGACGCCGTCGTCATACACCCCGTAGTTCAAGCGGCGCGGGTTGCTGCCTTCGTAGATGTTGCAACAGGCGACATTGCCGAAGGCGCGATTCTCGACCACGAAGGCCGGCATGGAGGCGGTGTAGATTCCAGCGAGCGAGCCCACGCAGCCGAAATCGTGGCAGGCGCCCACCTCGATCTCGCCGGCGTCGAGCTTTGCGATCGCCTCGTCGCGATCCTTGGCGAGGCCCTCGAACAGGGCGCCGCCGATGATCGCATCGCGCTGGCCGCCGCTATACTCCGCCCATGCCATCGGCGGACCGGAGGTGAGAACGAGATTGCTGGCGAAGCCGGGGACAAACCCGCCCACGGTGCGCACATCGACCAGGACGGGATCGGATTGGGCGAGACGCTCGAAGGCGAGGCGATTGGCCTCGGTGGTCGCGGCCGCTTTTGCCATATCGCCCCTCCCGTGTTAATTGACTGTTTAATCAAGCGATCAAGTGTTGCCTTATTGACCGGGCTAATGCAAGTAGATGCTATCCAGGGATGGGGAGCGCCCCAAAATGCGGCAAAGCATTAACGCAGCCAATCGCGAGCACGTATCGCCGGGGCGCCTGCGGCAAGGATCCTGACCGGCAAGATGACGCAACAGCCCGAGCATTCGCGCACACGCCGCGGGGGAGAGGGTGCCCGCAAGGGAAGTTTCGCGCGCTTTAAGCCAAGTCCCGGCCGCAGCGACAGCTTTCTCGCCACTTCGCTCAAGCTTTTCGCCGAGCGCAACTTTGCCTCGGTCACGATCAAGGACATTGCCCAGGCGCTCGATGTCAATCCGGCCCTGATCTATTACTATTTCGACAGCAAAACCGACCTGTTTCGAGCGACGATCGAGCGCGCCGTGGCCCGCGCCTTCGAGAACATCCGCGCCCTCGAGGACAACAGCGCCGACCCCGCCACCATTCTCGCCGCCTGGCTCGCCAACCACGTCAACAAGTATCATGAAATCCACCGTTTCGTTAAAATTGCGCTCGATTTCCGCAGTTCCCACGAGGGCGACCAGGCCATCGCCGGCGCGATCGAAGCCTTTTACGTCGAGGAACGCCGGATCCTCTCCAGGGTCATCCGCGACGGTGTGAAGCGCGGCCTGTTCAAGCCCGTCAACCCCACGCGTCTCGCGCAGTTCATATCGACCCATCTCGACGGCTGCATGGTGCGATCGGTCATTCTGACCGATTTCGACCTCAAGGGCGCGGTGCGAGACTTGCAGCGCCATGTCCTGGACATGCTGGGCTATGCGCCGGCGAAGGGAAAGAAACCGCGGCGGCGCGGCGCATAGCGCGCCGCAGCTGAGCGCCCGCATTCGGCGTCCCATTGCGTGACAAGCGCTCGAAACGAGGTCTCGACGCCAACTGCCGCAATGTGATCGAGCGTCCCGAGCGAGCCGCGCCGCGCGCCGTCATCGGGCCGGCTTGGCGCGAAACCACGGCATCCCAACACGTTGCGCGAACACAATCCTAATTGACTGTTCAATTAGAAGCGCGCACAGTGACCGCAAGGGCCGGGACGCTGGCCCTATTCGCCGCCACCTCTTGAGCGAGTGGAGAGCGGGCAGAGGGAGCCAACCGGCCATTGGCCTGGAACTTGCACTG
>DATEMT010000098.1:0-3970 GCA_035275445.1 Methyloceanibacter sp.
CAATGTGCAGCAGGTCGCTCATTACGGCCTGAAGGACGGAATGATCGTCAACTACATGAAGGACGAGACCCCGGCCCGCGGCAAGGATCTCGGCCTCATCGAGCAGATCTTCGGCAACATCTCCAACCGCGGCATGTTCAAGGACATGAGGCCGCCGGCGTCGACCGGCGCGCCGCCGATCTAGACCGGCGGAGCCGCCCACTATTGATGGGCGAGCACCGCCAGCAGCAACAACGCCACGATATTGGTGATCTTGATCATCGGATTGACGGCGGGACCGGCCGTATCCTTGTAAGGATCGCCGACGGTGTCGCCGGTTACGGCCGCCTTGTGCGCCTCGGAGCCTTTGCCGCCGTAATTGCCGTCCTCGATATACTTCTTGGCGTTGTCCCATGCGCCGCCGCCCGCCGTCATGGAAATGGCGACGAACAGACCGGTGACGATCACGCCGAGCAGCATGGCGCCGAGCGCGGAGAAGGCGGCGCTCTTGCCCGCAATCCATTCGATAATGAAGTAGAAGGCTACCGGCGTCAGCACCGGCAGCAGCGAGGGCAAGATCATCTCCTTGATCGCGGCGCGGGTGAGAAGATCGACGGCGCGGCCGTAATCGGGACGGTCGGTGCCCTTCATGATGCCGGGCTTCTCCTTGAACTGGCGCCGCACCTCTTCGACGATGGCGGAGCCGGCCCGGCCGACCGCTGTCATGGCGATGCCGCCGAAGAGATAGGGCAATAATCCGCCGAGGAAGAGACCGACCACGACGTAAGGGTTCGACAGGGTGAAGGTCGGATCGACGCCGGTGAAATAGGGGAACTTGTCGGCGTTGGCGGCGAAGAATTTGAGGTCCTCGGTATACGCCGCGAACAGCACGAGCGCGCCGAGCCCGGCCGAGCCGATAGCATAGCCCTTGGTCACGGCTTTGGTGGTGTTGCCGACGGCGTCGAGCGCGTCGGTGGTCTTGCGGATTTCCTTCGGCAATCCCGCCATCTCGGCGATGCCGCCGGCATTGTCGGTGACTGGGCCGAAGGCGTCGAGCGCCACGATCATGCCGGCCAGCGCAAGCATGGTGGTGACGGCAATGGCGATGCCGAACAGACCGGCCAAGAGGTAGGCGCCGACGATGCCGCCCATGATGACGAGCGCCGGCAGCGCGGTCGATTCGAGCGATACGGCAAGACCCTGGATCACGTTGGTGCCGTGGCCCGTCACCGAGGCCTTGGCGATCGAATGGACCGGGCGGAACCTCGTGCTGGTGTAGTACTCGGTGATGACGACGATAAGCGCGGTGACGACGAGGCCGAGCGCGCCGCAGTAGAACAGCGAGCGCCCGGTGAAGCTTACCTCGCCCACCTTCATGGCGGTGTCCATGCCGACGAGCCACGAGGTCAACGGCCAGAGCAGGATCAGCGACAGCACGCCGGTCGCGATCACGCCCTTGTACAGTGCGCCCATGATCGACTGACTCGGGCCGAGCCGCACGAAATAGGTGCCGATGATCGAGGTAATGACGCAGGTGGCGCCGATGGCGAGCGGGTAGAGCATCATCTGAATGACGCGATCTTCGCCCCCGGCGAAATAGATCGAAGCGAGCACCATGGTGGCAACGATCGTCACCACATAAGTCTCGAACAGATCGGCAGCCATGCCGGCGCAATCGCCGACATTGTCGCCGACATTATCGGCAATGGTGGCGGGGTTGCGCGGATCGTCCTCGGGAATGCCGGCCTCCACCTTGCCGACGAGATCGCCGCCGACATCGGCGCCCTTGGTGAAGATGCCGCCGCCGAGACGAGCGAAGATGGAGATGAGCGAGGCGCCGAAGCCGAGAGCGACGAGGGCATCGATCACTTCGCGCGAGGCGGGATTGAAGCCCAGGAAGCGGGTGAGAACGAGGAAATAGATCGAGACGCCGAGGAGGGCGAGGCCGGCAACGAGAAGCCCGGTGACGGCGCCGGAGCGAAACGCGATGCTCAAGCCGTCGGCAAGACTCTTGGTCGCGGCTTGCGCGGTGCGGACATTGGCGCGAACGGAGACGTTCATGCCGATATAACCCGCCACCCCCGAGAGGACGGCGCCGATGGCAAAGCCGATCGCCTGCGGGATGCCGAGCAGGTAAGCGAGGATGGCGAAGATGACGACGCCGACAATGGCGATCGTGGTGTATTGGCGCGCGAGATAGGCTTGGGCCCCTTCCTGGATGGCGGCGGCGATCTCCTGCATGCGCGCCGTGCCGGGATCCGCGGCGAGAACGGCTCTGGTCGTCCACACGCCATAGGCGATCGAGAGCGCCCCGCAAGCGATAATGAGATAAAGGACCCAGGTCATTGACGGCTGCCTTCTATGGGTTGAATGAAATGGACAGGAGTCGGCGATAACGGCCGGGCGCTACGATCATTGTGCCCCAGGCCCAAACCCCCGCGCGTGGCGTGACGCCCGCGGGAAAATGCCAAAGTTGCCGCCCGCGCGCAACGCTTCTCCACGGCATTTTTGGCTTGGGTCTAACCGGGCCCGACCCTAGAAATGGGCATATCCGCTGTTGTCGAGTCTGAGCGCCTTGCCTTCCCCGTCAAGCACGAGGAGTCCGGCTTCAGGGGTCTCCAGGCGTCCGATCTCCGTTACGGCGACACCTTTTCGCTTTGCTTCCGCCTCGAAGGCCGGGCCGCTCGCTATCGGCACCGCCGCCACGATCTCATAATCATCGCCCGCCGTGAGCAGTGCGGCGAGCAGGCGCGGCTCGCAGGCCACGGTCTTTTCGGCCGCCCGTGACAGTGGCACCCTGCCAGCCTCGATCACGGCGCCGACATGGCAGACGCTCGCGAGCTTGCCGATATCGCCGGCGAGCCCGTCAGACACGTCGATCGCGCCTTGGGCGAAATTGCGCAGGACGACGGCGAGTTCGCTATGCGGCCGGGGACGGCGATAGCGCTCGATGACGTGAGCCAGGTCCTCGTCGGAGAATCCCCAGTCGCGGGCAAGCGACGGCTCCGTCAGCACGAGAAGGCCGAGATAGGCATCCCCGATCGTGCCGGTCACATAGAGGCGGTCGCCGCGCTTTGCCCCGCGTCTCAGCACGGCATGGCCTTGGGGCACGAGGCCGAGCGCGGTGATGGTGATGCTCAAGGGACCTGGCGCCCGCGTGGTGTCGCCGCCGGCAAGAGCGATCCCGGCCTCGCTCTGGAGCGCCTGCAAGCCCGAGGCGAAGGCCTCGAGCCATGACGGGGCGGGCTCGGCGGGAAGCGAAAGCGCCAAGAGGTAGACGTAAGGGCGCGCGCCCTTGGCGGCGAGGTCGGACAAATTTACTGCCAAGGCCTTGTGGCCGATACTGTCGGGTGGATCGTCCTTGAGAAAATGCACGCCCTCGACGATCGTATCGCAGGAGAGCACGATCTCATGGCCCTCGGGCGGCCTGAGCACGGCGGCGTCGTCGCGCAAAGCGAGAGAGGCGGCATCGGTCGCAAGCGGGGCGAAATAGCGGGCGATGATCTCGAATTCGCCAAGGCGCTTTCCACCCTTCCGCTCGGCGCCGTCAACCATCGCGGTCTTCCCCGGCGACAAATTCCTGCGGCCGCTCCTTGTGGCCGAGGCGGTCGAGGATGCCATTGACGACCTTCGGCTCCTCCTCGCCGAAAAACGCGTGAGCGATATCGACATATTCGGAGATGACCACGCGCGCCGGCACGTCGCCGCGAATGAGGAGCTCGTAGGCGCCGGCGCGGAGGATGGCGCGCAGGATGGAATCGACGCGCGTGAGCCGCCAGCCCTCGGCGAGTTGCTTGTCGATCAGCGGGTCGATGCGAAGCTGCTCGCGCACCACGCCCTCGACGATGGCGCGGAAGAATTCCGGCTCCGCCTCGGCGTAGCGGTCACCCTCGATCTCCTGGCCCAAGCGATGGGCCGCGAACTCGGCGATGACCTGGTTGAGGTCGATGCCGGTCATGTCCATCTGGTAGAGCGCCTGAACCGCGGCGAG
>DATEMT010000099.1:0-5808 GCA_035275445.1 Methyloceanibacter sp.
CGTGGCCTTGGGGGTCTTGGTGATTTGGCTGGTGCGGACCTGATGCGGCCCCCTGCGTTGCTCGGCGATTTGGGCTAAGATCGGGCAAGAATCGCCAGAAGCAACTTCAAGAGCGAGACTGGAGCTTTCCCCCATGTTCGAGCGCGGCACACTGGTTCGGCCCGGCTTTGGGCGCGCTCCCGCGCTCGCGGCCGCCTTCGCGCTGCTGCTCAGCGGACTTGCCGCGACGCCGAGCCCGGCCCGCGGGCCGGAGTCCGTCGCCGACGTCGCCGAGGGCCTTCAGGATGCCGTGGTCAATATCTCGACGACGCAGACGCTGAAGGGCTCGTCCGAGGCCGCTCCCAAAGAGCCGGTCCCCAAGGGCTCGCCGTTCGAGGAGTTCTTCGACGATTTCTTCGACGATGAAGGCGGCGGCGGCGTCTCCCGCAAGGTGAGTTCGCTCGGCTCAGGCTTCGTCATCGATCCGGCAGGACTCGTCGTCACCAACAACCACGTCATCGAGGGGGCCGATGAGATCATCGTCAATTTCACCGACGGCACCAGCCTGAAAGTCACCAAGGTCCTCGGACACGACCCCAAGACCGATCTCGCGCTGCTCAAGGTCGAGCCGAAGACGCCGCTGAAGGCGGTGACGTTCGGCGACTCCCACAAGATGCGCGTCGGCGATTGGGTGATGGCGATCGGCAATCCCTTCGGCCTCGGCGGCAGCGTGACCGTCGGCATCATCTCGGCGACGCGGCGCGACATCAACGCCGGCCCCTACGACGATTTCCTCCAGACTGACGCCGCCATCAATCGCGGCAATTCCGGCGGCCCCTTGTTCAACATGGACGGCGAGGTCATCGGCGTGAACACGGCCATCATCTCGCCCTCCGGCGGCTCGATCGGCATCGGTTTCGCCGTGCCCTCCAACAGTGCCGTTCTCGTAATCGACCAGCTCAAGCAGTACGGCGAGACCCGCCGCGGCTGGCTCGGCGTGCACGTGCAGAACATCACCGAGGAGATTGCCACGAGCCTCGGCCTGCCCGAAGCCAAGGGCGCGCTCGTCGCCAAAGTGTCGCCCGGCAGTCCCGCCGCCGCCGCCGGCATCCAGCCGAGCGACGTGATCGTCAAGTTCGACGGCGAGCCGATCGAGAACATGCGCAGCCTGCCGCGCGCTGTCGCCGTGACCGCAATCGGCAAGAGCGTGTCGGTCGAGCTGTTGCGCAAGGGCGAGACCAAGAGCTTCTCGGTGACGATCGGCCGGCTGCCCGAAGACGAAGAGGATGCGGTTCCGGCGAAGGGCGAGGAGAAACTCCTGCCCGAAGCGGAACCCGAGCGCGAGGATTTGCTCGGACTATCGCTCGCCCCGCTCACCGACGCGCTGCGCAAGCGCTTCGGCATCGCCCCCGCGATCGAGGGCGTCGTCGTCGTCGAAGTCAAGCCGAAGAGCCCGGCGGCGGAGAAGGACGTGAAGCCGGGCGACGTGATCGTCGAGGTCACCCAGGAGAAGGTGAGACAACCGCAGGACGTGAAGACGCGCTTGCTTGCGGTGAGAAAATCGGGCCGGCGCTCGGTGCTGCTCCTGCTGTCGGACGGCAAGGGCGAGCTCAGATTCGTCGCCGTGCCGTCCGGCTAGACGCGCGACGACCGGCCGGTCACGACGTGACCCCGCGCCCCGCGCAAGCGAGCCGTCCCAAGGCCGTTCTGATCGCAGGACCGACCGCGAGCGGCAAGTCGGCGGCGGCGCTCGCCCTTGCCGAGCGCTTCGGCGGCACGGTCATCAATGCCGACTCCATGCAGGTTTATCGCGAGCTTCCCATCCTCGCCGCGCATCCGGCGCCGGATGAACGCGCCCGCGCCCCGCACAGGCTTTACGGCACCATTGCCGCGGCCGAGGCCTACTCCGTCGGCCGCTGGCTCGACGATGCGAAACAGGCCATCGGCGATGCAGCGGCCGAGGGGAGGGTCCCGATCCTCGCCGGAGGCACCGGCCTCTACTTCAAGGCGCTTCAAGAGGGCTTGGCGCCGGTGCCCGACGTGCCGCCCGAGATCCGGAACCTTTGGCGCGACCGGGCAGCGACGCTCGGCGCCGAAACCCTTCACCGCGAGCTCGACGCGCGCGATCCTCTCATGGCGGCACGAATTCCACCGACCGATTCCCAGCGCATCGTGCGCGCGCTCGAAGTGATCGATGCAACTTCGATCTCGCTCGCAGACTGGCAAGGGGCGGGCGCCGCGCCCGTGCTCGCGCCGGATTGTGTCGTGAAGCTCGTGATCGCACCGGAGCGCGCGCCGCTTTATGCCGCCATCGATGCCCGCTTCGACCGGATGCTCGAGGCGGGGGCCATCGAGGAGGTCGGGGCGCTCCTTGCGCTCGGCCTCGATCCCGGGCTTCCGGCGATGCGGGCGCATGGTGTGCGCGAGCTTGCCGGCCACCTCTCGGGGCGGACCACCCGCGCCGAAGCCGTCGCCAAGGCCAAGACCGAGACGCGCCGATACGCCAAGAGGCAGATGACATGGCTCAAGCGGTTCATGAAGGATTGGGACTGGGCGCCGGACGGGGCTGCCGCTACCGCTGCCGTGACGGCGCGCATCCACCATTGACGTGTCGATTGGGGGCAGGGCTCGAGCCCGGCAACGAGGTGAAACGCTACACCGTGACCTGCGTGCCGATCTCGACCACGCGGTCGGTCGGAAGCTGGAAGTAGCTCGAAGCGTCGTCGGCATTGTGGGCGAGGAAGATGTAGAGCCGGTCCTGCCACGGCGGCATGCCCGATCTCGGATCGGGCCTTACCGAGCGGCGCGACAGGAAGAACGACGTCGTCATGATGTCGAAATGCCAACCATGCTTGCGCGCGACCGCGAGCGCCTTCGGCACATTGGGCCGCTCCATGAAGCCGAAATGCAGGATCAGACGCATGAAGCGGTCGCTGATCGGTTCCATCTCGACGCGATCCTTGATGACGCGTGGAATGTCCTCGTTGACGATCGTCAGGATCACATTGTGCTCGTGCAGCACCTTGTTGTGCTTCAAGTTGTGAAGCAGCGCCGTGGGCGCGAATTCGGGATCGCTGGTGAGGAAGACGGCGGTGCCGGGCACGGTGTGAGGCGGTCGGTCTTCGAGGCTCTTGACCAGCGGCTGAAACGGCACCTCGACGCGACGGGTCTTGAGCGCAAGCAGCCGCGTGCCGCGCCGCCACGTGACCATGATCAGAATGAGCAGGGTGCCGACCAGGACCGGGAGCCAGGCGCCCTTGAAAATCTGCAACAGGCTCGCGACCACGAAGCTCGAATCGGCGATGGCGAGGGGGATCATCACCGCGGCCGTGGTCCACAACGGCCACTTCCAGGCTTTCCAGATCACGATGAAGCCAAGAATGCCCGCCGCGAGCGCCGTGGTCGCGACCGCAAGCACGTAGGCCGCCGCCAGCTCGCTCGAGGAGCGGAACATGAAGACGAGCAGCAGAACGCCGGTCAGAAGCAGGTAATTCACCCGCGGCATGTAGATCTGCCCGGCAAGCGCCTCGGAGGTATGGCGCACCTCCATGCGCGGAAGAAAACCGAGCTGCATGGCCTGTCGGGTGATGGAATAGGCGCCGGAGATCACCGCTTGGCTCGCGATCGCGGTGGCGGTGGTGGCGAGCGCCACCATCGGGTAGAGAGCCCAATCGGGAAAGAGCAGATAGAACGGGTTCGTGATCGCCTCGGGGTTGGCGAGCACCAGTGCGCCTTGCCCGAAATAGCTGAGGAGCAGCGACGGCAGCACGAAGAAGAGCCAAGCCGTCTGTATGGGCCTTCGCCCGAAATGCCCGAGGTCGTTGTAGAGCGCCTCGGACCCGGTCGCGACGAGGAAGACCGCACCGAGCGTGATAAGCCCGATAACGCCGTGGCTCAGGAGGAATTGGAGCCCGTAAATCGGATTGAGCGCGTGCAGAACGGCCGGATTGGCCGCGATCTCGACCGCGCCGGCGATGGCGATGACCGCGAACCAGACCGTGGTGATCGGCGCGAACCAGCTCGAGATCCAGGCAGTCCCGTGCGACTGGAGCGAAAAAAGCCCGAGCAGGATCGCAACCGTGATGGGCAGCACGTAGGGCCCGAAAGCGGCGGTCGCGACGTTGAGGCCTTCGACCGCCGACAGCACCGAAAGCGCGGGCGTAATCAGGGTCGAACCGTAGAACATGGCCGCCCCGACCGTTCCGAGCGCGAGCACGAGCGGGGTGCGCCGCCCGAGCGCGCGGAACGCGAGCGCGGTCAGCGCCAGCGTGCCGCCTTCGCCGTTATTGTCGGCGCGCAGGAGGATAATCACGTACTTGATCGTGACGACGACGATCAGCGTCCAGAAGATGAGCGACAGCACGCCGTAGACCGCGTCCGGCGTCACCGTGCCGTCGCCGCCGCTTGCCGCCAGCACCGCTTCGCGCAAGGCGTAAAGGGGGCTCGTGCCGATATCGCCGTAAACGACGCCGAGCGAGCCGAAGGTGAGCGCCCAGAACCGCTTTCTTGCGTCGGCATGGTCGCCATTGGCTGCCGCCAGTGCGGGATTTTCGGAGTTTAGCGGCGCCATGCTTCGTCAGACCGCGACCTGGGTTCCGATTTCGACCACGCGGTCGGTGGGGAGACGGAAATAGCTGCTGGCGTCGTCGGCGTTCCGCGCGAGGAAGATGAACAAGCGGTCTTGCCACGCCGGCATGGCGGAACGCGGGTCGGCCCGAACCGACCGTCGCGACAGGAAAAACGAGGTCGACATGATGTCGAAGCTCAGTCCCTCTTTGCGCGCGAGCCCGATCGCTTTCGGCACGTTGGGCGTCTCCATGAAACCGAAACGCAAGCATACGCGCTGAAACGAACCGCCCAGCGGCGCGATGCTGACCTTGTCGGAAATCGGGACGCGAGGCGTGGTTTCCGTGATCATGGTCAAGATGACATTGTTCTCGTGCAGTGTCTTGTAGTGCTTGAGGCTGTGGAGAAGGGCGGTCGGCGCGCTCTCCGGATCGGCGGTGAGAAACACGGCGGTGCCGGGAACCCGGCAAAGCTCGGTCTTCTTCTCCAGACTCTCGATCAGACCGCTGATCGGAGTTTCCAGCCGCCTTGTCTTCTCGGCGAGGATTCGCGCGCCCTTGCGCCATGTCAGCATGATGACGATGACACAGGCTCCGATCAGGATGGGCACCCAGCCGCCCTCGAACAGCTTCAAGAGGTTGGCGCCGAGGAATATGAGGTCGATGAGGAGGAACGGGACCATCAGTGCCGCCGCCGCCCATAGCGGCCAGTTCCAGGTTCGCCAAATGACGATCAGAGCCAGGATCGCCGTCACCACCATGGTTCCCGTCACGGCGATGCCGTAGGCGGAGGCGAGCGCGCTTGACGACCTGAAGAGAATGACGAGAAGCAGAACGCCAAATAAAAGCAGGGTGTTCACGCGCGGCATGTAGATTTGCCCGAACTGTGCCTCGGAGGTGTGATGGATCTCGAGACGCGGTAGCAAGCCGAGCTGGATCGCCTGCTTCGTCAGCGAATAGGCCCCGCTGATCACGGCCTGGCTGGCGATGACCGTGGCAGCAGTTGCGAGCCCGATCATAGGGAGCAGCGCCCAGTCGGGATAAAGCAGAAAGAACGGGTTTTGGATCGCGTCGGGCTTTGCCAGCAGCAATGCGCCCTGTCCGAGATAGTTCAGCGTCAGGGCGGGAAGTGCGACGGCGAACCAAGCCATGCGGATCGGCTTGCGGCCGAAATGGCCGAGATCGGCATAAAGCGCCTCCGCCCCGGTCACCACAAGAAATACGGCCCCCAGCGTAAAAAGCCCGATCACGCCATGGCTGAGAA
>DATEMT010000100.1:0-5056 GCA_035275445.1 Methyloceanibacter sp.
TGGGCCGTGAATATTTCGAGCTTGCGGCGATGCGACACGTGCCGCTGGCCGAGGCCAAGAGCTTGCGGCGATCGAATCGGGCGACCGTGTTCCTGTCCGGGCTGCTCATCGCCGCTATCGCCTCGGTGCCGATCCTGAACCTGGTCACGCCGCTCTTCGCCACCGGCTTCATGGTGCGCGTGTACAAGAGCCTCGCGCGCCGCACGACGCTCCCGTCGCGCTAGGCGGGCGCGGGCGTCTTCGGCTTGTAGAGGCAGAGATCGGCGATGACGCAGCGCCAGCATTCGGGCTTGCGCGCTTTGCACACATAGCGCCCGTGCAGGATCAGCCAGTGTTGGCAGTTGTGCTTGTAGCGCTCCGGCACCACGCGCTCGAGCTCGAGCTCGACTTCGAGCGGGGTCTTGCCGGGCGCCAACCCGGTGCGGTTCGCCACCCGGAACGCATGGGTGTCGATCCCGATCGTGTTCTGGCCGAAGGCGGTATTGAGCACGACATTGGCGGTCTTGCGCCCCACGCCCGGGAGCGCCATCAGCGCCTCGCGCGTTTCGGGCACCTCGCCGCCATGCTCGGCGATCAGCGTCTTGGCGAGCGCGACGAGGTTCTTGGCCTTGCTGCGGTAGAGGCCGATGGTCTTGATCTTGTCTTCGAGCGCGGCGGTGCCGAGCGCGGCAAGCGTCTCCGGCGTGCTTGCGATCGCGAACAGATCCGGCGTCGCGCGGTTGACCGAGGCATCGGTCGCTTGAGCCGACAAGACCACGGCCACGAGCAGCGTGAAGGGGTCGCGATAGCGAAGCTCGGTCTTCGGGTTCGGGTCGAGTTCGGCAAAGCGGCGAAAAATCTCCGCGATCGCCGCGGCGGTGAGACGCGATCCCGGCGCGCGCTTGGTTCTCGGCTGCGACCTGCCGGCCTTTTTTCGTTCCGCCACGGGCCTTGCCTCGCGCTTGCCAGGGGACTAGCTCTTTCTTGCTATGACAGACGCCAACGCCGCGCCACAAGACCCTTCGGCCGCAGGCAAGCCGCACTTCACCGCTGTGCTGAGCCCGCACCGCTCGCTCGGGCCCAAGGGCTTCATGGTGCTGATGGCGGCGGTCTGCGCCATTAGCTTCGCCACCGGCCTCCTGTTCTACCTGATCGGCGCGTGGCCGGTGATCGGCTTCATGGGCCTCGACGTCGCCCTCATCTATGTGGCGTTCAAGCTCAATTTCCGCGCGCTCAGGCGCTACGAGATCGTCGCTCTGACCGAAGACGCGCTCACGGTCACTCAGGTCGCGCCGTCGGGGAAATCGCAGTCGTGGAGCTTCAATCCCTATTGGGTCAGGCTCAGCCTCGAGCCGCGGCTCGGGCGGTCGAGCGAGTTGTCGCTTGCCTCGCATGGCAGGCGGCTCGTCGTCGCGAGCTTCCTCACCGACCCGGAGCGCGAGGATTTCGCCTCGGCGCTCGGCGCGGCGCTCGCTTCAACGCGCGGCGGGGGCACGGTTCAATAATGCGCGCTCAGGCCGCGACGTCGCACTTCTCGGCGACGGTGCCGTCGGCATTGACCCGGTAGACCAGCGGCACGCCGGTGCCGAGCTCGACCTGCATCACTTCCTCGGGCGACAGGCGGTCGAGCACCATGATGAGAGAGCGCAGCGAGTTGCCGTGAGCGACCACAAGCACGCTCTTACCCTTCTGAAGCTCGGGCGCGATCCATTTCTCGAAGAACGGCACGACCCGCAGCGCTGTGTCCTTGAGCGATTCGCCGCCGGGCGGGGCAATGTCGTAGGAGCGCTGCCAGACATGGACTTGCTCCGCTCCCCAACGCTTGCGCGCCTCTTCCTTGTTGATGCCGACCAGTTCGCCATAGTCGCGTTCGTTGAGCGCCGCGGCCTTGACGGTCGGGAGTTTACGCTGGCCAAGCTCTTCGAGGATGATGTCGAGCGTGTTATGCGCGCGCTTGAGCGTCGAGGTGAAGGCGCACTCGAAGCGCACGCCGGTCTTCTTCAGTATGGCGCCGGCGAGGTGGGCTTCGGCCATGCCCTCGTCGGTGAGCCCGACATCCTTCCAGCCGGTGAAGCGGTTCGACCGGTTCCACTCGCTCTCGCCGTGACGGACGAGAACGAGAACGTTCTCTCCGGGAGGGGTCTTTGCGCCGTCGGCCGGTCCGGTCATTGCTGATTCTCAAGCCCGCCCATCCCGCTTTTTAGGCGGGCACGGATGGTTTCGCCAGATGCCAAATCTTCGCACTCAACAGCCTCACAAGCCGAGCACGTCGGTCATGGCATAAAGTCCGGGGCCGCGGCCCCGTGCCCACAACGCCGCCTTGACGGCGCCGCGGGCAAAAATCCCGCGATCGGTGGCGATATGTGCGAGCTCGATGCGCTCGCCGGGGCCGGCGAAGATCACCCGGTGCTCGCCGACCACGTCGCCGCCACGAAGCGCGGCAAAGCCGATATCGCCCTCGCGCCGCGGCCCGACATCGCCGTCGCGGGTCCGCACGCCGCGCTCGTCGAGCGAGACGCCCCGCGCTTCGGCCATGGCGCGGCCGAGCAGAAGCGATGTTCCGGAGGGCGCATCGCGCTTGTGGCGATGATGCAACTCCAAGATCTCGATGTCGAATTCGGGACCGAGCGCCTCGGCGACGCGCGCAGCGAGAGCGGCAAGAAGGTTCACGCCCTGGCTCATATTGCCCGCCTTGACGATCGTCGCGTGGCGCGCGGCAGCCTCGATCTTCGCCTCGTCGGAAGCTGCAAGCCCGGTCGTGCCGATGATGTGGACGATGCGGGCCTGCGCCGACAGTCCGGCGAAAGCGACGGTCGAAGCGGGCGTGGTGAAATCGAGCACGCCGTCGATCCGGGCGAAGACGGGGAGGGGATCGTCGGTAATGGCGACGCCGAGCGGCGCAAGGCCGGCGATCTCGCCAACGTCGCGGCCGACATGCGGCGAGCCTTTGGCCTCGATGGCGCCGGCCACGGCGCATCCCGGCGTCTCGGCGATCACCCGCGTCAGCGCCTGGCCCATGCGTCCGGCCGCTCCGAGAACGGCTAACCTCATGTCGCTCATTGGCGATAAACCATCAGAAAGCGGGCTTTAGCCGGCCTCTGCCCTCAAATCCCCACGTGCCGACCTTCTATGACGGCTAAAGTCCCCGCTCACAAGTCCCAGGGCGAATTACGCCTTACGAGGTGTTTTCAGGGGCGAAGGGGAAGGCAGGCTCGAGGCTTATGTCCAGGCGAAGGCGACTTTCCGCAGCGAGACATCGCCGAAGCTCTCGGCGCCCTCGGCCACGGGCTTGCCGCCGAGGCTGAGATAGAACCCGCAAGCGGCGTCGTTGTCGGCGAGCGCCCAGACGAGCAGTCCCTTGAGCCTGAGCTCGGCGAGCCGGCAGCGGGCGCCGTCGAACAGTTTCTCGCCGAGGCCGAGACCCTGATAGATCGGGTGCAGATAGAGTTCGAAGATCTCGCCTTGAAACTGCGTGCGCAAGCGCGAGCGGCCATAGGTGACGTAGCCTGCCGCTTCGCCGCCGAACTCGAGCACGAGAAGCGGCGTCCGCTTGCGGAGCGCGCTCTCCCACCAGCCGAGCCCGCGCCGCGCGATCATGCGCTGTAGCGAAAGATGCGGGATGATGCCTTGGTAGGCGTTGCGCCAAGCCTCCTCATAGGCGGCGGCGAGAGCCGGCGCGTCCTTCAGGCGCGGCGGCCTGATATGCACGACATCGACGGGCATGGAACGAAGCCTAGCGCAGGAGACCTGCGCTCGGCAAAGGGGTCGTGAAAATTATCCCGCGACCCATCGGCGCGAGGGCAAAGGGCGAGACGTCGCCGCCTCGCCCCTTGGTTGTTGCTAGCGCGAGAGAAGTGCGCCTGTCAGTCGGCGGAAATCACCAGAACCTTGTAGTCCTTGTCGAGCTTGATATCGACGGTGCCCATCTTGCACTTGGCGTCGTCGATCTCGTAGACGCCTTGTTCCTCTTTCTCGATCTCTTCGTAGCCCGAGCAGCCGAGCTCGGAGAGGACCGCTTCGAGCTTCTCGACCTCGGCGGCAGGGAGCTTGTCATCGTCGTCATCGTCCTCGGCGTAGACAGCGGTGCTGGCGAGCGCCAAGGCGAGTGCCAATCCGGCGGCTTTCAACATGTGAACTCCTTCGGGTTTGCGTGGGAGCCGGCGTTGCGGCCGACCTCGCGATTGTTCCTCGCCCGACCGGAAATGTCCCGAGCCAAGTCCGACTCGAACCCGCCAGACCCTGGCAGTTCGTCATGGAAGATGCCGGCAATAACACCTGGGAAGTTTAGGCAACGTCCTGGGCCATGCGCTGGCGCTCGGCCTTCTTGCGCTCGTTCGGATCGAGATGGCGCTTGCGCAGGCGGATGGATTTGGGCGTGACCTCGACCAGCTCGTCGTCGGTGATATAGGCGAGCGCCCGTTCGAGCGTCATGCGGAGCGGGGGCGTGAGCCGCACCGCCTCGTCCTTAGAGGTCGTGCGGATATTGGTGAGCTTCTTGCCCTTGAGCACGTTGACTTCGAGATCGTTGTCGCGCGCGTGTTCGCCCACGACCATGCCGCCATAGACGCGCGTTCCCGGGTCGATCATCATCGCGCCGCGATCTTCGAGATTCCACAAGGCGTAAGCCACCGCGTCGCCGCTCTCGGTCGAGATCAGCACGCCGTTGCGCCGGCCCTGGATCGGGCCCTTATGCGGGGCGTAGCTGTGGAACAGCCGGTTGATGATGCCGGTCCCGCGCGTGTCGGTGAGAAGCTCGCCCTGGTAGCCGATCAGGCCGCGCGTCGGCGCGAAGAAGCGCAAGCGCAGGCGTCCGCCGCCGGAGGGCTTCATCTCGACCAGTTCGGCCTTGCGCTCCGACAGCTTGCGCACGACGGCGCCCGAATGCTCCTCATCGAGGTCGATCACGACTTCCTCGACGGGCTCGAGCAGCGCGCCGCCGGTCTCGCGCTTGAACAGCACTTTGGGACGCGAGACGGAAAGCTCGAAGCCCTCCCGGCGCATGGTCTCGATGAGAATGCCGAGCTGCAGCTCGCCGCGTCCGGCGACTTCCATGGCATCCTTGTCGCTCGATTCGCTG
>DATEMT010000101.1:0-3169 GCA_035275445.1 Methyloceanibacter sp.
ACTGGAACCTCATGGACTTCACGCCGGAGGGGCGCCCGGACATCCTCACCCCGCCGCAAAATTTCACATCCCGGTTCCTGGAGGAGCACTATCTGAACGAGGAGTAGTTCGCCAAGGCAAGACTACTTTTCGCTCGGACGAAAGTTCTTCTCGGTCCAGCCGTCGTTCACGAATTGGCCGTCGATCTTGATCTCGGTTCCGGCAATGATCTCCGCGCCGAGTTCCTTGATCTTCTTTTTCGTGGCCATGCGGCTCGACGTTACGTAGTCGTCCTGCGTGGGGGCGTAGGTCCTAAACTTGAATACCTTCGGCATTAACTATCCTCCCGGTCTGCAATTTGCGGACGCTGCCCGGTCACCCCGCCTTTCCGGGCAGCATTACCCGCGTTCTGATTGCGTACGACCGAAATCGGCTATTTGATCTTACTGTCACAATCAACTGCCGACTGACGCCGTTCTGTCATGAATGTAAAGAGCGCGGCCGGCACCGGTCGACGTCCGGCGCTCTTCACGCGAGCGGCGTGGATCAAATCCGAACGGCTTGATGGGGTGTGGTGCCGGGTGAGGGATTTGAACCCCCGACCTTCGGTTTACAAAACCGCTGCACTACCACTGTGCTAACCCGGCTTCCAATCGGTGCGCGCCGGCGGAGGGCGAGACCGCCACCGGCAGGCCACAGATCATCCGCGTGGATGATGGTGTGCGACTCTTAAACCCGTTGCCCGCGCATTTCCACTGCCGCGCGAGCGGATCGGCGCCAGCTTCGATGCGGGTGATCCCGGCGCACGGTTTGCGCGGTCACGCGAGGTTGGCCTATTTGCGCCGGCTCAGGAGAGCGCCGGCGATGAAGGCGATGGCGAGCATTCCCACCGGCCCTACCTGCTGCATCGCCCGGTTGACGCTCTGATCGACCGCGCTCACGCCTTCGTTGACCGCAGCGAGAGGGCTCGGCGCCGGCCGCTTCGGCTTACGTGTCGCCAGCAGGAAGACGGCGAGCAGAATGACGCCCAGCACGGCGAGCGCTCCGGCGATGATGCCGGCGGCCTCGGGCGGACTGTAGCCGTGTGACAGCACGAGCGTGTGGTAGGCGGCGACGAGGCCGAAGGCCGCCGCCGCGATCAGAAACAGGGCCGCGACGGCGACGAGGCCCGCGAGCTTGAGCGAACGCTCGACCGACGAGCGAATGCGCATGCCGATCTGGAACGTGGAAAGGAGCGCGAGCGCCGAACGGAGCATGGGGACTTCGACCTAGCGGCGGGTTATGACACCGAACAGAAAGCCGATGCCGACCGCGATCGCCACGGCCTGGAGCGGATTGCGCCTGATCGCCTCTTCGGCGTCGCTCGCGGTGGCCATGGCCTTGTCCTGGGCGCGGTTCAACTGCTTGTTGGCGATGCGGCCGACGGTCGAGGTCAGGTTTTGAATGTCTTCGCGAATCGCGTCGATCTGATCTGCGACCTCGTCGGCATCCTGTTTGCCGGGCCCGCGCCTGCCTGCGCCGGGACGGTCGGTGTCGGTTGATGACATGGCGTGGGTTCCTTCCGTGTTGGGGGAGCGGATAACGGGACAACTCCGTTGGGCGGCCTGCGTTCCGGGGGTTTTCGCCGCCTCCAAAGCTTGCTCCGTGCCTCCAGACTTGATCGGTCGCCGCCCCTTCCTGTCAAGGACCGTGACATTGGCGCAACGCTCGTTGGGGGTCATGGTTGCCGAAGCCTTGCGCTCACGACATCGGCCTCCTAGACTTTGAGTCCGCCGGGGGGACTGCTCAGGGGGTGAGCATGGGTTTTCGCGGGCTTGGCCTTGCCACCATTGCCACTATTGCCGCCATCAGCCTCTTCGCCGTCGCGAAATCCGAGCCCGCGCACGCTGCGAACGCGGGCCTCTTTGCCATCGGGGGCGAGGCGGCATTCAGCGCAGGCGCGGGGCCGTTGCTCGAGCCCGTGATGATGCATCGTCATCGCACGCAGTCCTACTATTGCTACCCGCGCAATTATTGGTGGTTCTACCGGCCCTACACGACAGGGCTCGACGACCACGCCCGCTGTATGCCCTATTTCAATTATCTCGGGCCGTCCGGCGGCCGCGAGCGACCCGACCGCTACATCAAATAAGTCCCAGAGCTTCTAACGCGCGTTGCGGTTCGCCCAATGGAGCGCGATCGCGGCCGCGTTCGAGACGTTGAGACTGGCAAACCGGCTCGCTGTCGAGATGCGGCAGATGAGGTCGCAATGCTCGCGCGTGAGATGCCGCAAGCCCTTGCCTTCGGCGCCGAGCACGAGAGCGAGCGGGCGCGCAAGCTGCGCGTTCTCGAGAGGCGTGCTCGCCTCTTCGGCGAGGCCCACGCGGAGAAAGCCGCGGTTTCCGAGCGCCGCCAGGCTTTGCGCGAGGTTCGTGACGAGGATCACGGGCACGAGGTCGAGCGCCCCGCTCGCGGCTTTGGCGAGCGCGCCCGAAAGTGGAGGACTGTGCCGTTCGGTCATGACGAGACCCGTAGCGCCGAAGGCCGCTGCCGAGCGCAACGCGGCGCCGACATTGTGCGGATCCGTCACCTGATCGAGCACGAGAAGGAGGCCGGCTTCGTCAACGTCCTCGAGCGCGAGCGGGGGGAGCGGCTCGACATCGAGGACGACGCCTTGATGGACGGTGTCGGCGCCGAGCAGCCGGTCGAGATCCTTCGGGTTCGCGGGTTCAGGCTTGAGCCCGCGCTTGGCGAGAAGGGCTGCCAGTCTCTGCGCCGCGTTCTCGGTGGCAACGACCCGCACCACCTTTCGCCGCGGGTTTCCCAGCGCCGCTTCAGCCGCGTGGAGGCCGAACAGCCTTAATCGCTCGGGGCCGTCCTGCCGGGGCTTGGGATGCCCCGGCCGGTTGGCCCGTCCTGCGGATTTGTTAGGCCTTGACCTCTGCCGCCGCATCTTTAACGCCAAACGTCCTGATGACGGGGATCGAAACCCCGGGGAAGCGGCGGAAATTCGCCCTAAACCCTTCATTTACAGTTGACAGCGCCCCGGGCGCTACCCATAAACCCGTCAATGGCGGACCCTGCCGGCCGACGGCGGGGCGTTTTTGCTTGGTTAAAAATCACCAGTCAATCCATCTTCGCTCAAGGAGGGGTGCCCGAGTGGCTAAAGGGGACGGGCTGTAAACCCGTTGGCTATGCCTACGTAGGTTCG
>DATEMT010000102.1:0-2144 GCA_035275445.1 Methyloceanibacter sp.
TCCTGATCGACGAGCACGAGCGCATGGCGGAATTGGTCGCCGATGGCGTGCTGGTGGCCACGCCGGCCGGCTCCACCGCCTATAACCTCTCGGCGCAGGGACCGATCATCCCGATCCGGGCGCCGTTGCTGGCGCTGACCCCGATCAGCCCGTTCCGCCCGCGGCGCTGGCGCGGCGCCCTTCTTCCCAACGACGCCCAAGTCATGATCGAAGTGCTCGAGTCCGACAAGCGTCCGGTGAGCGCGGTGGCCGACCACACCGAGTTTCGCGACGTCATACGCGTCGAAGTCGTCGAGGCGAGCGGCATCGACCTTTTCATGATGTTCGATCCGGGCCACACGCTGGCCGAACGCATTCTCGCCGAGCAGTTCGGCTACTGACCCTTCGCGCGCCCTCAAGGCGTCCATGCCGCGACGATGTCCGCAAGCTCCGGCCGCTCCCGCTCCGTCGGCTTCTCCTTCGCCGTCCCGACATAGACGAAGCCCGCGACGCGCTCGTTCTCGGCCAAGCGAAGCAACTGGCGCACGCCCTCGCTATAGCCGTACCACTCGGTGATCCAATTGGCGCCATAGCCGAGCGCCGTCGCCGCGAGAATGAGATTCTGGCAGGCGGCGCCAACCGAAAGGATCTGCTCCCAGTCGGGCGCCGCCGGGTTCTTCACCACGCGCGAGATCACGGCGATGACGAGAGGCGCGCGCAAGAAGCGCCTCTCCTCGTTCTCGAGGCGGAAGGCGCCGCTGTCCTTCTGCTCCTTGACGCAGATTTCGGCGAGCGCCTTGCCGAAGGCAGCCCGCGCCTCGCCTTGAAACAGGAGGAAACGCCAGGGCACGAGCTTCTTGTGATCGGGCACCCGCGCGGCGGCCCTCAACATCGATTGGAGTTCGTCGGCATTGGGGCCCGGTTCGGCGAGGCTGTTGGCGGAGACCGAACGGCGGCTGAGCAGGAGATCGAGGGCAGGATTGGTCATGGCAAAAGTGGTCCGCGGCAGGCCGCTTCTCCCCGCCCCTGTTAGGTTTCCGAATTGCGGCAGCCTCCGGGGCCGGTGAAGGAAGCTGGAACGGCGCCCGGTACCCCAAATCGGCCTTATTCACAAAGGATTTTCGGCCGCATTGTGCACTTCCGAAACGGGGTATAACAAACCGAAGCCGTCGGGATCGGAGCGAATTCATGCGGGGGAAGCGCCGCGGCAAGCTTGGGCTCTTGCTCTTGCCCGCCGCTCTTTTGGGGGCCGGCGTCGCGGGCGCCGAGACCGCGTCCCAATCGCCCACAAACCAGAGCCTCCCCACCGCGATCGTCGTGCTCGATGCCTCCAAGACCATGGGCGACAAGATCGGGGGCGCAACCAAGATCTCGACCGTGCGAGCGGCCCTGGGCGAGGCGGTAACGGCGTATGGCAACCGCTTGTCGTTCGGGCTTGTGGCCTTCGGCCATCGCAAGGCGGCGAACTGCGCCGATAGCGAGATCGTGGCGAAGCCAGGCGCGCTGACCGCCGAAACCTACGAGAAGCTTTTCGAGAAGATCAAGACCAAGGGCCAGGCCCCGGTCGCGGCGGCGCTCAGCGACGCGGCCAAGGCCGCGACCGCAAAAGACAGGCTCGACATCGTGCTCATCGCCGACGGCGCCGATACGTGCGATGCCGATATTTGTTCGGCGGCGATCGCCATGAAGGAGAAGTCGCCGCAACTGCGCATCCACGTGATCGGCTTCGGCGGCAAGGACGAGGAGCTCAAGCCGCTAACCTGCCTTGCCGGAGCGACCGGCGGAAGCTTCGTAAGCGCCTCCGACGCCGAGGCGCTGAAGGGCGGCCTCGCCAAGGTCTTCGACGCCGTCCTCGGTCCGAGCCCGCCGCCGGCACAAACCGCCGTTTCCCCTGAAGCCGCCGACATGCCCGCCGCGCCCGCGGCGACTGCCGCGCTGCCACCAGGCGTGGTCGCGATGCAACCGGTCGATCTGAGCGCCGGGCCTCCACCGCCGCCTGCGGCACAGCCTGCGCCGCAGCAACAAGTCGAAGCGCCCGCGCCCCAGCCTGCGCCGCCTCAGCAAGTTGAAGCGCCCGCGCCCCAGCCTGCGCCGCAGCAACAGACCGAAGCGCCTGCGCCGCAGCCCAAGCCGCAAGGCGCAAGCGAGACTGCCGTGAACAAATC
>DATEMT010000103.1:0-15734 GCA_035275445.1 Methyloceanibacter sp.
CGGCCGCGCCGGAAGCAGCACCCTCGGCCGAAATCCCGCCAGCGGCTGAAACCGAAGCCGCCCCATCGGAGCCTTCGGCGGGCGAGCCGCCTTCGCCATCGCAGCCGCAGCCCGTCTATCCCGACGCGGAGCCGTCGGCGAGCGAAGCGCCCGTCACGACCGACGAGGTTCCGGCTGAAGCGGCCGCCTCGGCGGGCGAGCCGGCTTCGTCCTCGCAGCCGCAGCCGGTCTATCCCGACGGGCCGCCGCCAGGGGTCGAGTAGGCAACGGCGAAAGTCGCGCCGGGGCTGGAGCGCACGCGCGATTTCACCTTCCGGGACGGTTTTCACCCCGCCCGGCCGCGCGAGAATGACCGATAATTCATTTGGCCGAGGGGGCCGCCATGCTAGGTTTTGGCGGCTTTCTTCGGCTTTCGGTCCCCCTTTGCCCCGCAAGGGCGCTTCCGGCCGGGCCATTTCCAATCAGGTGTGAGGGACGGTGCCGCTCATGAGTTTTTCTCGCCTTGCGCTTGCCATCGCGGTGGCCGGCTTCCTGTCCGCCCCAACCCATGCCGAGGACGCGCCTCACCGCCACCACGCGCTCTCGCTCATCGGCGATCCGCACTACCCCGCCGACTTCAAGCATTTCGATTTCGTCAATCCCGACGCGCCCAAAGGCGGCCTCGTCCGTTTGGCCGATGTCGGCGGCTTCGACAGCCTCAACCCCGTTCTCTACAAGGGCGAGGCGGCGGCCGGCCTCAGTTTCGTGTTCGAAAGCCTGATGGCCGACAGCCTGGACGAGCCTTCGACCTCCTATGGACTGATCGCCGAATGGGCGTCCTATCCCGACGATTACTCCTCCGTGACCTTCAAGCTGCGCGACGAGGCGCGCTGGCATGACGGCACGAAGATCACCCCGGAGGACGTCATCTACAGCCTCGAGGTCAACAAGGCCGCCAACCCGCGCATGGGCCTTTACTACAAGAACGTCTCGCGCGCCGAAGCCACGGGCGAGAACGAGGTCACGTTCTATTTCGACGTGAAGAACAATCGCGAGCTGCCGATGATCATGGGACAGCTCACCATCCTGCCCAAGCACTATTGGACGGGCAAGGATGCGAACGGCAATGCGCGCGACCCGATGAAGACGACGCTCGAGGCGCCGCTCGGTTCAGGCCCCTACCGCATCAAGGAGGTAAAGCCCGGCCGTTCGATCAGCTTCGAGCGAGTCGCGGATTACTGGGGCAAGGACCTCGCCGTCAATGCCGGGCAATGGAACTTCGACGAGATCAGATTCGAGTACTACCGCGACGAGACCGTCGCGTTCGAAAGCTTCAAGGCCGGCAACCTCGATTACTGGCAGGAGACGAGCGCCAAGAACTGGGCGATCGCCTACGATTTTGCCGCGGTGAAGAACGGCTACGTCCGGCGCCAGGCGGTTCCGGTCGAGCGCACCCAATCGATGCAGTGCTTCGTGCTCAATCTGCGCCGCCCGCAATTCCAGGACCGGCGCGTGCGGCAGGCTTTCAACCTCGCCTACGACTTCGAGTGGGCCAACAAGAATCTGTTCTACGACCAATATGCGCGGGTCGGCAGTTATTTCGAAGGGAGCGAGCTGGCGTCGCCCAAAGCGCTGCCCGAGGGGCGCGAGCTCGAGATCCTGAACGAGGTGAAGGACGGCGTGCCGCCTGAGGTCTTCACCGAAATCCATCAGAACCCGGCCAACGACACCCCCGACGCGATGCGCGACAATCTGCGGAAAGCGGTGACGCTTCTGAAAGACGCGGGATGGGAGGTGCGGAACGGCGTTCTCACCAACGTCAAAACCGGCCAGCCGATGAAGGTCGAGTTCCTGCTCGTCTCGCCCCTGTTCGAGCGCATCGTGCAGCCCTATTTGCGCAATCTCGAGCGGCTCGGCATCAAGGGCACGATCCGCCTGGTGGATTCGGCGCAATACACACGGCGGCTCGACGGCTTCGACTATGACATCGTGGTCGGTAATTTCGCCCAGTCGGAATCGCCCGGAAACGAGCAGCGCGACTTTTGGGGCTCGGACGCCGCGGACCGCGACGGCAGCACCAATCTCATCGGCGTCAAGAGCCCGGCAATCGACAAGCTGATCGATCGCGTCATCTTCGCCAAGGACCGCGCCGAGCTTGTCGCCGCCACGCGGGCGCTCGACCGGGTGCTGCTGTGGAACGAATTCGTGGTGCCGCAATGGTATTCGCCGACGGTCAGGATCGCCTATTGGGACCGCTACGGCCAGCCCAAGGTGTTGCCGGGACAGACGCCGGGCTTCTTTCAGGTGTGGTGGTTCGACCAGGCGCTTGCCGCGAAGCTACCGGGTTCATCGCAGCTTTGATGGCGCGGGCTCCGTCCATGCGGTCAGCCGCCTGCCGCGCCGCCCTCGTTCTCCTTGTCTTCGCCAGCCCGGCTTCGGCCGCCGAGCGCAAGCACGGTCTCTCGGCTTTCGGCGACCTCGCCTACCCCGCCGATTTCACCCATTTCGCCTATGCCAATCCCGACGCGCCCAAAGGCGGCGTCTTCTCGCTCGTCGGCTGGAGCGGTGTCGCCACGTTCAACAATCTCAACAACTACATCCTCAAGGGCGACTCGGCCGAAGGTCTCGAACTTCTGTTCGATTCCTTGATGGCGCGGGCGGCCGATGAACCCGATGCCGTCTATGGGCTTGTCGCCGAAAGCGCCGAGGTTGCGCCCGACGGCAAGTCCGTCACGTTCTATTTGCGGCCCGAGGCCCGCTTCGCCGACGGGACGAAGGTCACGGCGGACGACGTCGTGTTCACCTTCGAGACGCTCAAGACCAAGGGCCACCCCATCTTCCACCAGACGCTCAGAGACGTGGTGAAGGTCGAGGCGCTCGATCCCGCCACCGTGCGCTACAGTTTCGAGGGCGAACTCGTGCGCGACCTGCCGCTCACCGTCGCAGCGCTCCCCGTTCTGTCGAAGGCCTATTACACCAGGCGGCCGTTCGACCAGACCACGCTCGAACCGCCGCTCGGCTCGGGCCCCTACACCGTCGACCAGGTCGCGCAAGGACACAGCATCGTCTACGCGCGCAGGCCCGACTATTGGGCCAAGGACCTTCCCGTCAATCGCGGGCGCTTCAACTTCGACAAGATCCGCTTCGAATATTTCCGCGACCGCACCGCGGCGATGGAGGCGTTCAAGGCCGGCGCCTACGACTTCCGCGAGGAGTTCACCTCGAAGGTGTGGGCGACGGAGTACGATTTTCCGGCGATCCGCGCCGGCAAGATCAAGAAGGAGACACTGCCCGACGAAACGCCCTCGGGAACGCAAGGCTTCTTCCTCAACACCAGGCTGGAGAAGCTCAAGGACCCGCGCGTGCGACAGGCGCTCGATCTCGCCTACGACTTCGAGTGGGCCAACCGCAACCTGTTCCATGGCCTCTATGACCGCACCACGAGCTTCTTCGAGAACTCGCCGATGGCGGCGTCGGGCGAGCCCTCGGAGGCGGAGAAGACGCTCTTGACCGGGCTTGGCGTTGCCGTATCCGAAGCGGCGCTCGGCACCGCTTATGTGCCGCCCAAGAGCGACGGCTCGGGCCAGGACCGGAACCTCCTGATGCAGGCGGGGAAGCTTCTCGACGAGGCCGGCTTCACCATCAAGAACGGCGTTCGCTACGACGCCAAGGGCCAACCCTTCACGCTCGAGCTCCTGACCTTCGAACCGATGTTCGAGCGGATCATGGCGCCTTACGTGAAAAACCTGAAGCTGCTCGGCATCGATGCCCGCATCCGCATGGTCGATGCCGCACAGTACCAGCAACGGCTCAAAGATTTCGATTTCGACCTCACCACGCAACGCTACGTCATGAGCAACACGCCCGGCGTCGAGCTCCGGAGCTATTTCAGCTCGGAGGCCGCCAAGTTGGACGGCTCGCTCAATCTTGCCGGCATCGCCGATCCCGCCGTCGATGCGCTGATCGAGCGCATTCTCGCCGCCAAAAGCCGCGAGCAGCTCGAGACCGCTTCCCGCGCGCTCGACCGCGTGCTCCGGGCCGGTCATTACTGGGTGCCGCACTGGTACAAGGCGTCGAGCAACGTGGCCTATTGGGACAAGTTCTCGCGGCCGGAGCAGAAACCGCGCTTTGACCGGGGCATTCTCGACACGTGGTGGTATGACGAGGCCAAAGCTGCCAAACTGGCGCGAGCAGGCGCGCCAGCGCCCGATTCGGCAGGCTCGTCCGGCGGGCGCCCGTGGCTCATCCTCGCCGCGCTGATTGGGCTCATGCTCGCGGCTTATTTCGTTGCGCGAATGAGAAGGTCCGCCCGAACCGAATGATCGCCTATATCCTTCGCCGTCTCCTGCTGATCGTCCCGACGATGCTCGGCATCATGCTCGTGACGTTCGTCATCGTGCAGTTTGCTCCGGGCGGCCCGGTCGAGCGGCTGATCGCGCAGCTCACCGGCACCGATCCGGGCGCAACGTCGATGTTCAGCGGCGGCGGCGGCGATTTCGCCGGCAGGCGCGGCCAAGGCAACATCCCGGGAGACGTGATGGCGGCGCCGTCGAAATATCGCGGCGCCCAGGGGCTCGATCCGGAATTCATCAAGAGCCTCGAGAAGCAGTTCGGCTTCGACAAGCCGGCCTATGAACGCTTCTACCTCATGATCAAGAACTACCTCCTGTTCGACTTCGGCGACAGCTATTTCCGCGACACGAGCGTGCTGAGCCTGATCTTGGAGAAGATGCCGGTCTCGATCTCGCTCGGCTTGTGGATGACGCTTCTGACCTATCTCATTGCCATCCCGCTCGGCATCCGCAAGGCGGTCAGCGACGGCTCGAACTTCGACGTGTGGACCAGCACGGCCATCGTCATCGCCTACGCCGTGCCGGGCTTTCTCGTCGCCGTGTTTCTGATCGTGCTGCTGGCGGGCGGCTCTTTCCTGCAGATCTTCCCCTTACGCGGGCTCATCTCCGACAATTGGTGGGACCTGCCCTGGTATCTGAAGATCGCCGATTATTTCTGGCATCTCGTGCTGCCGTTGATCGCGATGGCGCTCTCGGCCTTCGCCACCACGGCCTTCCTCACCAAGAACTCGTTCCTGGAAGAGATTCGCAAGCAATATGTCATGACGGCGCGGGCCAAGGGCCTCGGCGAGCGGCAAGTGCTCTACGGCCACGTCTTCCGCAACGCCATGCTGATCGTCATCGCCGGGTTCCCCGGCGCGTTCATCGGCGCCTTCTTCGCCGGCTCGCTCCTGATCGAGACGATCTTCTCGCTCGACGGGCTCGGCCTGCTCGGCTTCGAGTCGATCGTGAACCGCGACTATCCGGTCGTGTTCGCCACGGTCTACATCTTCTCGCTGATGGGCCTCCTCATCAATCTGCTCTCCGACCTCACCTATACCTGGGTCGATCCGCGCATCGATTTCGAGACGCGCGAGGTGTGAGACCATGGACGCCCCGACCGACACGGCTATCGTCGAACAGGTGACGGCAGGCGGAGTGCCGAAGCTCAGGCCGTGGATCTCCGCTCTCCAGCGCCGCCGCTGGGAGGTGTTCAAGGCCAACCGCCGCGGCTTCTGGTCGTTGTGGATATTTCTCGCGCTATTCACCGTCAGCCTGTTCGCGGAGTTCATCGCCAACGACAAGCCGATCCTCGTCTCCTACAAAGGCGAGCTCTATATGCCGATCTTCACCGCCTATCCGGAGACGGCGTTCGGCGGCATCTTCGAGACCGAGGCCGATTACCGCGACCCCGCCGTCAAGACCATGATCGCGGACGCGGGCGGCTGGACGCTGTGGCCTCCGATCCGCTTTTCCTACAACACCCAGAACAAGAACCCGCCGATGGCGTTCCCGGTCAAGCCGACCTGGCTGCTCAGCGACAAGGATTGCAAGCTCGCGGTCGAGCGCGGCTTCCACCCTTGCAACGCCGAGCTCGAATGGAACTGGCTTGGGACCGACGACCAGGGCCGCGACGTGGTGGCGCGCGTGATCTACGGTTTCCGCATCTCGGTCCTGTTCGGGCTCATCCTCACCCTGTTCTCGTCGCTGATCGGGGTCGCCGCCGGCGCCGTCCAAGGCTATTTCGGCGGTTGGACCGATCTCCTGTTCCAGCGCTTCATCGAGATCTGGACGAGCGTGCCGCAGCTCTATCTGCTCATCATCGTGGCGGCGGTGATCGAGCCCAATTTCTGGATCCTGCTCGGCATCCTGCTCGCCTTTTCCTGGGTCGCGCTGGTCGGCGTCGTGCGCGCGGAATTCCTGCGCGCGCGCAACTTCGAATATGTGACGGCGGCGCGGGCGCTCGGCCTGTCCAACCTCCGCATCATCTTCAAGCATTTGCTGCCCAACGCCATGGTGGCGACGCTCACCTTCATGCCGTTCATCCTCAACGGCTCGATCACGACGCTGACCTCGCTCGACTTTCTCGGCTTCGGGCTGCCGCCGGGCTCGGCCTCGCTCGGCGAGCTGCTGGCGCAAGGCAAGGACAATCTCCAGGCGCCGTGGCTCGGGCTCACGGCCTTCTTCGTCATCGCCATCACCCTCAGCCTGCTCATCTTCGTCGGCGAGGCCGTGCGCGACGCGCTCGACCCGCGCAAAACCCTGGCATGAACGCCATGCACGGATCGCATTCACATGGCCACGATCACGCCGGCCACGCTCATGACGCCGGCGCCAACAACGAACGGCGCGTGGGATGGGCCGCTTGCCTCACCGGCGCCTTCATGTTCGCCGAAGTCGCGGGCGGCATCGTCTCGGGCTCGCTCGCGCTCCTCGCCGATGCGGGCCACATGCTCACCGATTTCGCCTCGCTCGCGCTTGCCTGGTTCGCCTTTCGTCTGGCCCGGCGTCCCGCCGACTGGAAGCGCACCTACGGCTTCGATCGCTTCCAGGTGCTGGTTGCCTTCGTCAACGGGCTTGCCTTGTTCGCAATCGCGGGCTGGATCGTCTACGAGGCGATCGAGCGGATCGCGACGCCGCGCCCGGTGGAAGGCGGCATCATGGTCGCGATCGCCGTGCTCGGCCTTCTGGTCAACATCGCGGCATTCACGCTTCTGCGCGGCGCCGACCGCGACAACCTCAATGTCCGGGGCGCCGCTCTCCACGTGCTCGGCGACATGCTCGGGTCGGTGGCGGCACTTGTCGCCGGCGGCGTGATCCTTGCGACCGGCTGGACGCCGATCGATCCCCTGCTCTCGGTCCTCGTCGCCGTCATTATCCTGCAAAGCGCCTGGCGCGTCGCGAGCGAGGCCGGGCATATTCTGCTCGAAGGCGCGCCGCAAGAGCTCGATACGCGGGCGATCGGTCCCGACCTCATCGAAAACGTCAAGGGCGTGGAAGACGTGCATCACGTTCATGTCTGGTCGATCACCCAGAGCCGGCGCATGGTCACCCTGCATGCCGTGATCTGCGAGAACGAGGATTCCGATCGCATGGTGAGAAACATAAAGACCGAGCTCAAGGAGCGCTTCGGACTCGATCATGCCACCGTCGAAATCGAGCGGGGGAGTTGCGCCGACGCGTCCCCCGCCAAAGCCAAGGCGTGAGATGTCCAACACCAACCACACCCTGATCTCGGTCGAAGATTTGTCGGTCGACTTCCGCGCCGGAGAGACCGTCACCCACGCCGTCCGCAACGTGTCCTTCGATATCGGCAAGGCCGAGACCGTGGCGCTCGTCGGCGAATCGGGCTCGGGCAAGACCGTGACGGCGCTGTCGATCTTGCGGCTCCTGCCCTACCCCGCGGCGTCGCATCCTTCGGGCCGCATCCGCTTCGACGGCGTGGACCTCTTAAGCCTCAATCCGAGCGCGCTCCGCGACGTGAGGGGCAACAAGATCTCGATGATCTTCCAGGAGCCGATGACCTCGCTCAATCCGTTGCACACGATCGAGCAGCAAGTGGGCGAGGTGCTCAAGATCCACCGCGGGATGTCGGACAAGAAGGCGCGCGCCCGCGTGCTCGATCTGCTCGAGAAAGTCGGCATCGACGACCCCGCGGGACGGCTCCAGTCCTATCCGCACCAGCTCTCGGGCGGGCAGCGACAGCGCGTCATGATCGCCATGGCGCTTGCCAACGAACCCGATCTCCTCATCGCCGACGAGCCGACGACCGCGCTCGACGTCACGATCCAGGCGCAGATTCTCGACCTCCTGCTCAAGCTCAAGGCCGAGTTCAACATGGCGATGCTGCTCATCACCCACGATCTCGGCATCGTACGGAAGATGGCCGACCGGGTCTGCGTCATGAATGGCGGCAAGATCGTCGAGCATGGCAGCACGCGCGACATCTTCGCCGCCCCGCAGCATGCCTATACCAAGCATCTCCTCGCATCCGAGCCCAAGGGCTCGCCGCCGCCGGCAAACGCCAAGGCCAAGACCATCCTCGAGACCAAGGATTTGCGCGTGTGGTTCCCGATCAGGCGCGGTTTCTTCCGGCAGACGGTCGGCCATATCAAGGCGGTTGACGGGATCGATCTCGCGGTCAAGGAGGGGCAGACGCTCGGCGTCGTGGGCGAGTCCGGTTCGGGCAAGACCACGCTCGGGCTTGCGCTATTGCGGCTCGTGTCGAGCAAAGGCCCGATCGTCTATCTCGGCGACCGCATCGACGGTTTCGATTCGAAGCGCATGCGGCCGCTCCGGCGCCACATGCAGATCGTGTTCCAGGACCCTTACGGCTCGCTGTCGCCGCGCCTCTCGGTGGGCCAGATCATCGAAGAGGGCCTCTCGATCCAGAACCCGGGGCTCTCCAGTGCCGAGCGCGACAACCGCGTGACCCGCGCCCTGAAAGAAGTCGGCCTCGATCCGGCCTTTCGCGACCGCTATCCGCACGAATTCTCCGGGGGTCAGCGCCAGAGGATCGCCATTGCGCGCGCGCTCGTGCTCGAGCCGAAATTTCTCATCCTCGACGAGCCGACCTCGGCGCTGGACGTTTCGGTTCAGGCGCAGATCGTCGATCTTTTGCGCGAGTTGCAGCGGCGCCACAAGCTTGCCTATCTTTTCATCAGTCACGATCTCAAGGTCGTGCGTGCGCTTGCGAATTCCATCATCGTGCTCCGTCACGGCAAGGTGGTAGAGCAAGGCTCGGCGCGCACTGTGTTTTCCAAGCCGAAAACCGATTACACCAAGGCGTTGCTGGCCGCGGCTTTCGAGCTCGAGGCGACGCGGGGCGGCGCGGTTGGGACTTGAGTCCAAAGACGGGAACATTCCAACCCTTCGCGCGTTTTCCGTGCAGTAACCCCCGTACGAACGAGGACCATGCGGTGTAGTTCGTTAGTTCGGCAATCGAGCGTCGGACGCACCGAGCGTTAGTAATCATGGTCCTCGTTTACGCGGGCTGCTCCGGCAGCCGTCGCGCGCACACCACCTCGTATCCCGCCGCCTTGATCCGCTGCTTCGCTTCGGCGAACGGCTCCGCCGCGACCGCCATGTGAAACGCATTGGCGTGGAGGAAATCCTCTGCGCTCGTCATGATGCCGACATGGCCCTCCCAAAACACGAGATCGCCGCGGCGAAGCGCGCCGTTTGGATCGACGAGCTGGCCGAGTTCTTGCGCCTGCATGTCGGCATCGCGGGGGGAAGCATGGCCGGCGGCCTCGAGCGCGAGCTGCACGAGCCCCGAGCAGTCGGTCCCGATCGAGGTGCGTCCGCCCCAAAGATAGGGGGTGCCGACGAACCCCTCGGCCACGGCGACGAAATCGGGCTCGGCCGCGCCAACCGGCGCCGCGTGGCTTGCGACGACATAGCCGCCGCCTTCGAGCGCGAGGAACTTCCCCTCCTCGCGCGGCGCGACGACGGCGGCATTGAGACTGAGCAGCGCAAGCGGCGGCGTCTTGCCGTCGGGCTCGGGGTAGACATAGGTCCTGAGCGCGCTGATCCGGTGCGTCGGCACGATCAGCGACCGCGCGAGGCCATCGGCCGGCAGGTAGCCGACATAGAGGTCGCGGGAGAGCTGCTCCCAGGCCCAGCCCTCGCTCTCGTCATAGACGGTCAGGAGCTCGCCGCGGAGCGCCTCGGTGTCGAGCGTGGCGTCGAAGCGCGGCTCGCGGCGCAACGGCAAGGACGACGCTACGACCTGGCGCGGCTCGCCCGTGACGAAGCGAGGCGCCGCGACCCGCCCGCGCAAAGGCTCGGCCGCGAGATCGGCGCGATAGGCATGGCGGCGCGGATCGGGTGGGACGGCGTCGATCACGATCCTTCGAGCTTTCGGCGGAAGAAGTGAAACAGCGCGCGGGCGCCTTGCGGTTCGCCGCCCTTCGGCCGGCCGGGCTGCTCGGCCGGAACCCAGCCGAAGATATCGAGGTGGGCAAAGCGCTTGGCGTTGCGCACGAAGCGCTTGAGGAAGAGCGCGGCGATGATCGAGCCCGCGAACGGCCCTTCGGAGATATGGTTCACATCGGCGACGGCGCTTTTGAGCTGCTTGTCATAGGGCATCCACAACGGCATGCGCCAAAGCGGGTCACCGACCGCGTTGCCCGATTCAAGGAGCTCCGCCGCAAACGTGTCGTCGTCGCTATAGAGCGGCGGCAGATCGGGCCCGAGCGCGACCCGCGCCGCGCCGGTCAGCGTCGCGATGGTGACGAGGTAGTCGGGCGCCTCTTCGTCGGCGAGCGTGACGGCGTCGGCAAGCACGAGCCGCCCCTCCGCGTCGGTGTTGCCGATCTCGACCGTCATGCCGTCGCGGCTCGGCAGCACGTCGCCCGGCCTGAAGGCGTTGCCGGCGATGCTGTTCTCCGCCGCCGGGATCAGCACGCGGAGCCTGACCGGCAGGTTCATGCGCATGACGAGGAGCGCGAAGGCAAGGGCGGACGCCGCGCCCCCCATGTCCTTCTTCATCAGCGCCATGGCGCTCGAAGGCTTGATGTCGAGACCGCCGGTGTCGAAACAGATGCCCTTGCCGATGACCGTCACCTTCGGGGCGCGCTCCGAACCCCAGCGGAGATCGATGAGACGGGGGCTGCGGGGGCTTGCCCGGCCCACGGCGTGGATCATCGGGAAGTTGTCGGAAAGCAGCCCCGACCCTTCCGTCACCTTGATGCTGGCACCGAAGGCGGAGGCGAGCTCGCGCGCGGCGCCCTCGAGCTCGGCCGGGCCCATGTCGTTGGCCGGCGTGTTGATGAGATCGCGGCCGAGATAGAGCGCCTCGGCAAGTGCGAGCACCTGGTCCAGGTTCGCGCCCTCGGGCAGGACAAGCCGCTTCTTCTTGTCGAGGCGGGATGCGCCTGCCTTGTAGCGGGTGAAGGCGTAGCTCCCGGCGAGGAAGCCGAGCGCGGCAAGCTCGGCGTCGGGCGGCGGCGAGACCAGGCGATAGTCGCCTTCGGGAAGGGAAGCGGCGAGCACGCCGGTCAGAAGCGGCGCTTGCGCCGCATCGGCGCCGCCGGTCCCAAGCACAACCCCGCCGATACCGCCCTTGCCATCGGGGAGAAGCAGGACCGCACCTTGCTTCCCGCCAAAGCCTTGCGCCTTGACCCAGCTCCGCTCGGCCGCGCTCAAGCGCTCAAGCGCGGCGTCTTCGGCCGAGCTGACGAGATAAATCGGCACGGCCTCAGTGTCGGGCGGAAGCAGCAGCTCTTCCAATCCGCGGCGCGTGATATCGAGTGTCGATGCTTGGCTGGTCATGGGCGATGCGCGCAATTCCGGGAATCGCTTGAAGGGCCGCATTAATGGCAGGGGAGCACCGGCATGACAATGGCGGGCTCGAGGCGCGCTTACGACCGCTCCGCGCGGCTATGCGCCCGGCGTTGCGCCCTTCAGGCGCGCGAGCATCGACCATAGCAAAGATGGGCGCTCGGCGTTCCGCTCGGACCGGTCGGTGAGAAGCGCGGCGAGCCTGCGAAACGCCTCCGCCGCCTTCGACCGGCTCGACGCTTCCTCGATCATCTGCCCGTTATTCGCCGCCGTGCCGAACAGATGGGCATCAAAATCGATGACGATGCCAGGGGTGAGGCCTACCGAAGCGGCGAAATCGTCGAGCGCGACTTCGGGACGCTTGGCGAGGCCGACCTGATTGAGCACGAGCACAGGCGGCCGGTCGTTGGGACGCAAGGCCTTGACCTGCTCGATCAGGCTCTTCGCATTCCGCAGATTCGCGATATCGGGAACGGCGGTGACGACGACATGGTCGGCGCGCACCATCAGGTCCTTCGTCCATTCCGTCCAGAGATGCGGCACGTCGAGCGCGATCCAGGGCGCGCTGTCGCGCACCACGTCGAGCACGGTCTCGCAAGCGCTGGCATCAAGATCGTAAGGCCGATCGAGCGTGCCTGGCGCGGCGAACAGGCTGAGATAATCGGAGCAGCGCGACAGAAGCCGGTCGAGCTTCAGCGCGTCGAACCGATGCGGCGAGGCGAGCGCATCGGCGATCCCGTGCGGCGGGTCCTGGTTGAAATCGAGCCCGGCCGTGCCGAAGGGAAGGTCGAAATCGGCAATCACCACCTCGCGCTCGAGCGAAGCGGCGATGGCGAAGGCGGTGTTGTGGCAAACGGTGCTCGAGCCCGAGCCGCCCTTCGCGCCGACAAAGGCGATGGCCTGGCCGATCGGCCGCGCGTGCGGATCGCTGTACAGGCCGGACAGGGTTTCGATGATCTGGAGCACGCTGACCGGAGCGACGAGATACTCGCTGACGCCGCGGCGCAGCAGCTCGCGATAGAGCACAACGTCGTTGAGATGGCCGACGACCATGACTTTGGTGGCGGGGTCGCACAGCCCGGCGAGGTGGTCGAGTTCGGCCAGCATGGTGGCGCGGTCGAGCAGGGATTCGACGATTATGAGATTGGGCGTGGGGGCGTTGCGATAGAAGGCGCAAGCCCCGTCGATGCCTCCCATCTGCACGCTCACCCGCGCCCGGGAAAGCCGGCGGTCTTGCGCCGCCCGCTCGATCGCGACGGCCGTGTCGTGATCCTCGCAAAAGGCCTGGATATTGACCCGCGGGATGGGACGGAGCCGCGAGGACGCGAACGCCTCGCTGTCGCGACCCGGACCGGGTTCGCCGGGCGGCACGGAACCCAGCGAAAATGCCGCATCGCCGATCACTGGCGCGCTCCGACCTGACTGACCTCGCATCTGACGGCACGCCGTCCGCTTCGACTGTGAGGGCCAATCCTCAATGCCGCGTTAACGGACGTGCCAGAATTGGCCGGCGCTCAGCCGAGCGCAGCCGCGACGGGGCTCGCCGGATAGGCCAGCAATCCCGCCGCCGCGAGCGCGATGCCGTAGGGCATCCCCTCGTTCGGGCTGTGCAGGCGGACGAGCCAGCCCTTCGCGGCGAGCATGGAAGGCAACGGCTGACCGCGCCAAAGCAGGAGAAGGAGCGCAAGCGCCCCGCCGATCAAGGCGGCGTAAAGGGCATAAGCGATCACCGCTTGCGGACCGAGCCAAAGACAGGTCGCGGCGAACAGCTTGGCATCGCCGCCCCCGACGAGGCCCAAGGTGAAAAGGGCAAACCCGAGCGCGAGCGCGACGAGCGCAAGACCGGCGTGGAGGCCGATAGCGGCGAGACCAAGGCCCGCGAGCGGGGCCGCCACCAAGAACAGCACGGCGAGCGCGCCAACCATGCGGTTCGGCACCGTCAGGGTGACAAGATCGGCGACCGCCGCGAGCGTCATGGCGGCGGGAAAGATCGAGAGGATGAGGAGGTGCTTCATCGCCTCCCGGTCTTAAGCCCGTTCGGCAGATCGCAGGTGAAGATCGCGAGGTTGCGCTGAAGGCGGCGTTAATGCGGCCGGGCGAGCGGCGCCTTGGCAGCACGAAGCGGCTTCGGCTTCTTGGACTTGGTGCCGGCCGGCCGGGCATAGAGGTCGTATTCGTCGGCGTCTTCGACCAGAACCTCGAGCCGATCCCCTGGTGCCAGCCCCGGGTCGCCGTCGAGATAGACGCTTCCGTCGATCTCGGGCGCGTCCCAATGCGAGCGGGCGACGACGCCCTCGTCGTCGATGCGATCGACCATGACCGCGATGGTCTTGCCGACGCGCGAGGCAAGAAGCTCGGCGCTGATCGCCTGCTGATGGCGCATGAGGCGGTCGTGGCGCTCGGCCTTGATCTCCTCGGGAACCTGACCTGAAAGCGCGTTGGCCGCGGCGCCGCCCACGTCCTCGTATTTGAAGCAGCCGACGCGGGCGAGCTTCGCCTCGGAGAGCCAGGCGAGCAGCTCGGCAAAGTCCTCCTCGGTCTCGCCGGGGAAGCCGACGATGAACGTCGAGCGGATGGCAAGTTCGGGGCAGATCTCGCGCCAGCGCGCGATGCGCTCCAACGTCTTCTCCCCGTGCGCGGGGCGGCGCATCGCCTTCAAGATCGAAGGCGATGTATGCTGGAAGGGAATGTCGAGATAGGGCAGCACGCGGCCGTCTGCCATCAAGGGCAGGACCTGATCCACATGCGGATAGGGATAGACATAGTGAAGGCGCACCCACACGCCGAGCGAGCCAAGCGCCTCGGCGAGCGCGAGGAAACGGGTTTCGCGTTCCTCGCCGCGCCATGCGCTCCTGGCGTAGCCGAGATCGAGCCCATAGGCGCTCGTGTCTTGCGAGATGACGAGGAGTTCCTGGACGCCAGCGGCGACGAGCCGCTCGGCCTCGCGCATGACCTCGCCGAGCGGGCGGCTCGCGAGCCGGCCGCGCAGATTCGGGATGATGCAGAAGCTGCACTTGTTGTTGCAGCCTTCCGAAATCTTCACATAAGCGTAGTGGCGCGGCGTGAGCCTGATCCCTTGCGGCGGCACGAGGTCGACAAACGGATCGTGCGGCTGCGGCAGCGCCTTATGAACCTCGGCGACCACGGCCTCGTATTGGTGCGGCCCGGTGATGGCGAGCACTTGCGGGTGGGCGGCGCGGATGCGCTCCGGCTCGGCGCCGAGGCAACCAGTGACGATGACGCGGCCGTTCTCGCGCAAGGCCTCGCCGATCGCGGCCAGCGATTCCTCCTTGGCGCTGTCGAGGAAGCCGCACGTGTTGACCACGACGGCATCGGCGTCCTCGTAGCGCGCTGAGAGCTCGTAGCCTTCGGCGCGGAGCCGCGTGATGATGCGCTCGGAATCGACCAGCGCCTTGGGGCAGCCGAGGCTGACGAAGCCCACGCGGGGCGCGGTCCTTTTTGCCGGGGTATCGCTCACGGCGCGCTTATAGGCGTTAGACGCGCCTCAGTCGATGGGCGTGACGCCGGGGCGAGCCCCTAGCGCAGCAGCTCTTCAATTTCGGGATCCGGCGGCTCTTCCGCCGCGCCCTGCTCCGACTCGCCGTCGTCAGGCTTCGCCTTGGGCGCGCCTTGCTTGGCAGGAGGCGCTTCGGTGTCGCTCCCGCCGCCGCCGCGCTGCTCGATCTTGATGCCGCCGAGAATGCGGCCGATCGCCTCGCCGACGGGCTTGCCCTTGAACTTCTTCTCTATCGCCTTGCCGATCTGGTTCACGGTCTTGCCCGCCTTCTCGGGATCGGCGAACATTTGCTTGACCTCTGGCGTGATGGTCGGCCGGTCGAGCGGCCCCTCGATGCGGACCGGCACCGAAAGCCCGGCAAGATCGTTGGCGCCACGCTGGCCCTCCGGCCCGGCCACGATCTCGGGATTGGCAAGCAGGTTCATCCGGCTCTCGATCAGGTTCACGGTGCCGGCGGCAGTCACTTTCACCCGCGGGCTCGTCGCCGTGAGATTACTGGTCTCGGCAATCCCGTCCTTGATGGTGAAGCTGCCGCCGAGATCGGTGAACGCCGTCTTGGCGTCAGGGCCCTGGCGCAACTCCGGGATCTCGCCCGCGCCGATCTGGTCGATCATCTCGGTCAA
>DATEMT010000104.1:0-2748 GCA_035275445.1 Methyloceanibacter sp.
CGGGCGGCATATTCCCATTGCGCCTCGGTCGGAAGCTCGTGGCCGCGCCACTTGGCATAGGCGAGCGCGTCCTCGTAGCCGACATGCACCACCGGGTGATTTTCCTTGCCCTCGATCGAGGACCCGGGACCTTGGGGCGCCCGCCAATTCGCGCCTTTGATATATTGCCACCATTGGGTGATGTCGTTGCCGCGATCGACCTTGACGGGCGGCACGAACGTTACCGAGCCCGGCGCCAACAAGTCCGCGGTCATGCCCGGATGGGTCTTGGGGTCCAGGCCGCGTTCAGCCAGGGTGACGTAATTGGTGGCTTTCACGAATGCGGCGAACTCGGCATTGGTAACCTCGTGCTGATCGATCCAGAAACCGTCGACGCGCACCTCGTGGCTGAAGCGCTCCTCGGGGCGATCGCGGTCCGAGCCCATGATGAAGCCGCCGCCGGGCACGAACACCATGCCCGCCTTCTCCCCCTCTCCCGCCGGCATTCCGGAATAGGATTTGCAGTCTGCGATCGGCGAGGTTGCCCCGGCTTCTCCTCCCCACAACGCGAGGACCGCGAGCGAGGCCAAAGCCCGTCCCGTGATCCGGCAAGCGTCCTTCACAAACGATTTCGTCACGTCACCACCTAGGGGTTGGAACGGCCGAAGCCGTGTTTTGAGCCACGCCTCGAGGCGCATCTCGTAACAACATCATACACCGGCGGGCGTTCGGCGCGCTGCTAAACGATCGGCAAAGATCGAGATGAGGCCGGCCGCCGCACCCCGCAACATTGCCGATCAGGCCCTTTCACTTGTGCCGCGAGGTGCATAAACCCGTCGCATTTTGTGCGCTATTGTTTCCGTCCCCAAATCACGAGGATCCATCCATGATAAGAAATCGCCTTGCCTGCCTTGCCCTTGTCGCCGCCGGCGTGTTCTGCCTCCCGGCCGCCGTCATGGCCGAGGATGCCATCAGCCACCCTGCGAAGAAGCCGATCGGCTCGTCGCAGAACCAGATGATTCCGTCTCTTGCCGTTCTCAACGCCAAAGGCGCGACCCTGCAAGGGAACAAGCTGACGCTGACGGGCATCACGCCGAACTCCATCGTTTTCGCCGACCGGCCGGTGCGCGCGGCGGGACACGTGCTGACCGCGCATTTCATCAAGGAGTGGGATGTCGGCAACGACAGCTTCGCCAAGGACCCGCCTAACGCCACGATCTCGGTGTTGAGCGGCGACGGGGCGACGGTGAAGGACGCCGTGGTCGTCCTCAAAGCGCCGAAGCTCGAAGGCGAGAACCTGACATTCGAAGTGTCGGTTCTCGAAGGCGACCTCACGGACGCGACGGGCGCGGCCGCCCTCTTTATCGATTGGTTCGCGGTGAGCGGTCCACGTGGCGGTGCGGTGGTCGGACGCGGACCCGCATGGCATGGCGCGTGGTACGCCCATCCCGGCGCGGCGTTTGCGACCGGCGTCGCCGTCGGCGCCGCGGTCTCGCATCCCTACTGCGGCTACTACCCCTACCCGCCCTGCTACTGATCCGTTTGGCGGACCTTTGCTTCGAACCGGCGGCGAGACTTCGCCGCCGGTTCATTATTGTTGCTCCCGACCCGACCCGCTCGATCGGGCCGCTTAAAGGGCTTGCTCCGGCCTCATTGTGGGGGTGAACTTCAGGCTCGAGAACATCGTGATCGTCACGGCGGATCGGCATGAGCGCAGGGCCGCGAATCCTAAAGACGCCGCACAAACCGCTCGTTGCTCTGACCGGCGCCACGGGCTTCATCGGCCGCTATCTGTTGCAGGAATTGCCGAAGCGCGGCTATCGCTTGCGCGTGCTGCTGCGGCGTGCCGAGACATTGCCCGAAGGTTGCGCCGGCGCCGTCATCGGCGATCTCGCCCGGCCCTACAACATGAGCGAGGCGCTCGCGGGCGTCGATGCCATCATTCATACCGCCGGCCTCGCCGCCACGATGACCGGCGTGCCCGAAGACGACTACCGCCTATTCAACACCGAGGCCACGGTCGGCTTCGCCAAGGCGGCACAGCGCGCCAAGATCAAGCGCTTCGTCTTTCTGTCGTCGATCAGGGCGCAATCCGGTCCGACCGCTGAAGGCATTCTCACCGAGGAGCACGAGCCCCGCCCCACCGACGCCTATGGCCGCTCCAAGCTCGCGGCGGAAAACGGGCTCGCCGCGACCGGGCTGGACTGGGTCGCGCTCAGGCTTGCCCTCGTCTATGGGCCGGGCGTCGAGGGGAACGTGGCGAAACTCGTCAAGCTCGCCCGCTCCCCCTACCCTCTGCCGCTTGCCGGGCTCAAGGGCGAGCACTCTCTGCTCGGTCTCGATAATCTGGTGGAGGCCGTCGATACGGTGCTGGCGGCGGAGGCGCCGTTGCGGCGCCCGCTCCTCGTCGCCGATCCCAAGCCGCTCACGATCGGCGCGATGATTGCAGCGATGCGGCGCGGTCTCGGCCGGCGTCCCGCGCTCCTCTACGTGCCCGAGCCGCTCATGAAAGGGGCGCTGCACGTCTCGGGCCGGCTTCCGCGCTTCGAGCCTCTGTTCGGCTCCCTCGTCGCCGACAGTTCGGCGCTCGCCAAGCTCAATTGGGCGCCGCGCGTCGAGACCGCCGCAGGACTTACCGCATTGCTCCGCAGCGGAAATCTGTCGTGATGTTGCAACGCAGCACAAATGAGCTCCAGTTTTTTTGCGCCGCGCGCCTGCCGTCTTACCTTCGTCGCATTCTGTTGGTAGCGTTACTTCGCTGACGTGGGG
>DATEMT010000105.1:0-2814 GCA_035275445.1 Methyloceanibacter sp.
CGATGGTACCGCCAAGAATGAGGACCTTCATGGGACGCGCTGAGCCGGTCATGCCGGAGCCTGCCTCACCTTCACGCTGGCTGTCCATCGTCGGCGTCGGCGAGGACGGCGTCGAGGGCTTGAGCGCGACCGCGCGCGGGCTGATCGCCGCAGCCGATATCGTCTTCGGCGGCGAACGCCATTTGCACCTGGCTCAAGCCCTCATCAAGGGCGAGGCCAAGCCCTGGCCAAGCCCATTCTCGCGCGGGATCGAGGCGGTGCTTGCCTTGCGCGGACGCCAGGTCTGCGTGCTCGCCTCGGGCGACCCGTTTCATTATGGCGTGGGGTCGGTGCTCGCTTGCCGCATCCCGCCCGAGGAGACCTTGGTCGTGCCCGCGCCGTCCGCCTTCAGTCTCGCCGCTTCGCGGCTCGGCTGGGCGCTTCCCGAGACCGTCCTGCTCTCGGTGCATGGCCGCGCGCTCGACCGCATCCGCCCCGTTCTCCATCCGGACGCGCGCGTGCTTGCCCTCACCTCCGACCGCGAGGGACCAAGCGCGCTGGCGCAGCTCCTTACCGAATCGGGTTTCGGCCAATCGAAACTCACCGTGCTCGAAGCGCTCGGCGGCGTGCGCGAGCGTATCCGCACGGCGACCGCTTTCGCATTCGATCTCGACGGCGTCCTGGACCTCAACACCGTCGCCATCGAGGTCGTGGCGTCGCCGGATGCGCGCATCATTGCCTACACGCCGGGACTTGCGGATGCCCTGTTCGAGCATGACGGCCAGATCACCAAGCGCGAGATCCGCGCCGTGACGCTGTCGGCGCTCGCGCCGCTCAAGGGCGAATTGCTGTGGGATATTGGCGCAGGCGCAGGCTCGGTCGCGATCGAGTGGATGCTGGCGGACCCCTCGCTTCGCGCCATCGCCATCGAGGCGCGTGCCGACCGCGCTGCCCGCATTCGGCGCAATGCCGCCGCTTTCGGCGTCCCCGGCCTCGAATTGGTCGAGGGGCGCGCGCCCGCTGCGCTCGCCGGTCTCCCCACGCCGGACGCCGTGTTCGTCGGCGGCGGCGCGAGCGGGAGCGGCGTGATCGATGCGGCCATCGCGGCCCTTCGGCCCGGCGGACGGCTCGTGGTCAATGCGGTGACGCTCGACACGGAGCAAGAGCTGGTCGCGCACCACACCGCCCGTGGCGGCACACTCACGCGCATCGAGATCGCGCGTGCGGAAGCGGTCGGCACCAAGACCGGGTGGCGGGCGGCGATGCCGGTGACGCAATGGACCTGGGTGAAGCCGTGATCGTGGCGGGTATCGGCTGCCGCAAGGGCGCTGAGGCCGCCGAGATCGAGGCCGCAGTCGCCGCCGCGCTCGAACGCAGCGGACGTCCGCTGGCCAAGGTCGATCTTATGGCGACGTCAACGGGGAAGCGCGCGGAAAAAGGCATCGCGGAGGCCGCGGCCGCGCGCGGCGTGACACTCGTGTTCGTCACGCCGGCCGACCTCGAAATTGCAAGCGCCCGCGGCGCCACCTTCTCCGCCCGCGTGCTTGCGCTCGCAGGTGTCCCGTCCGTGGCGGAAGCCGCGGCGCTCGCCGCTTGCGGGCCCAAAGCGAGGCTCATCCTGCCGCGGATCGTGGTCGGGCCGGTCACTTGCGCTCTCGCGAGCGCCGAGGAGGCGCCTTGACCGTGCATTTCATCGGCGCAGGCCCGGGCGCCCCCGACCTCATCACCTTGCGCGGCCGCGATCTCATCGCGCGCTGCCAGGTCTGCCTCTACGCCGGCTCGATCGTGCCGCGCGAGCTCCTCGGCTTCTGCCCCGAAGGTGCGCGCATCGTCGATACGGCGCCGCTCTCGCTCGACGAAATCGAGGCCGAGTTCGTGGCAGCGCACGGCATGAGCCTCGACGTGGCGCGCCTGCAATCGGGCGACCTTTCGCTCTTCAGCGCGCTCGCCGAGCAGCTCCGCAGGCTGAAACGCCGCAACATTCCCTACACGCTGACGCCGGGCGTTCCGGCCTTTGCCGCGGCCGCGGCCGCGATCGGCTGCGAACTGACCGTGCCCGAACTCGCGCAAAGCGTCGTGCTCACCCGCGTGCCGGGTCGCGCCTCGGCCATGCCCGAAGGCGAGCGGCTGGCCGCTTTTGCTGAAACCCGGGCGACCCTTGCCATCCATCTTGCCATCCACGCGCTTGACCACGTCGTGGAACAGCTCAAGCCGTGTTACGGCGAGGATTGTCCGGTCGCGGTCGTGGCCGATGCAAGCAGGCAAGGCGAGCGGATCGTGCGCGGCACGCTCGGCGATATCGCGGCAAAACTCGCAGCCCAGCCGATCGAACGCACGGCGCTGATCCTGGTCGGCCGCGCGCTCGCGGCGGAGGATTTCCGCGACAGCGCCCTCTACGACGCCGATTACCGCCGCCGCTTTCGGGGAGGCGCTTCGTGAGAGGCGCGAAACGGCGCGTGGCCCACGAGCTCGCCTTCGCGGTCGAACACCGCGATCTCGATTTCGACGGGGATGCCGGCGACAACGGCAGCGGCGGTCTCCCACGCGGCGCGGGCGACCTCATCGCCGAGCGCCACGCCTTCCCCGGCCGCATGGGCGAAGGCTTCAGCCGCGGTGTTGGCGGCGAGGATGCGTTCGCCGAGCGCCGGCGAGCCGCCCGATTTTTGCGCGAGAGACGCAAGCACGCCGAGATCGACCGAACCCCGCCGCGAATGGAGGTCGAGCAGGCCTTGCGCAAGCTTGGTTATCTTGCCGACGCCGCCGGCTATGGTGACGCGGGCGACGGGATGGGTGCGCACATATTTGAGCATGCCGCCGACGAAATCGCCCATGTCG
>DATEMT010000106.1:0-6573 GCA_035275445.1 Methyloceanibacter sp.
CGGCTCGCCGCTTGCGGCGGGCGCGCGAGGCGCTCGATGAAGCGTCGTGCGATTTCATCGCTCGCCACGGCGCGATGAGCGCGGCGGGCTATGCCACTCTCGATCGCGCGGCTCTCGCGTCGGCGCCACAAGAGATCGCGCTCCGCGCGCTTGCCCAAGTGATCGCCGCGGTTGGCGGGGGCGAACAGAAGGTGCAGCTTGCCAAGCTCGAGGCGCTCCTTGCTGCGCTGGCTGCAAATCCGGACAAGGCGCACACGCTCGGGCGCTGCAGGCTTCAGCCCTCCTCGGGCGGGCTTGGCATCTTCCGCGAAATGAGGGGCACGGGACTACCCGTGGCCACGCTTCGCCCCGGAGAGCGGACGCTGTGGGACAACCGTTTCACGATCGAGCTTGGCGCGGACGAGCCCGCCTCCCTCACCGTGAAGGCCTTGGGCGATGCGGGTTTTCAGGCGCTCAAAGACCGCTCGGACACGGGTTCGGCCCTGCCGCGCCTTGCCGCCCGGACGCTACCCTCGTGTTGGCGGGGCGAGGTGCTGCTCGGGCTGCCGCAGCTCGGCCTGCCGGGTTCAAGAGCGCCCTTCGTTCGGTCTTGCCGGGCGCGTTTCGTCAGCGCGGAGCCGGCGCTCCGTTGAGAAAACATGCACCTCTTTCTGCTACTTAGCTTGGCAAACGCGATTACGGTTCCTATGTTACCAACGCTTAGCCTCAATTCGCCGTTAAAGTGACCCGCGAGGCTGCCTCATGCCGGTAGCCCTGAGAGAAGTGAGCCGTCGGATCCGTCCATGAATTCTAACTTCCGCAACTTCGCCATTTGGGTGTTCATCGGCCTCCTCCTGGTCGCCCTGTTCAACCTGTTCCAGAGCCCGGGCGTGCAGGTCCGCGGCAATGAGATCAGCTTCTCGCAGCTGCTTTCGGAGGTCGAGGGCGGCAACGTCCAAGATGTGACCATTGCCGGCAACCAGATCACGGGACATTTCTCCGACGGCCGCAACTTTCAGACCTATGCGCCGAACGATCCGAACCTGGTCGACAAGCTCAATCAGAAAGGCGTGAAGATCACGGCGAAGCCCTCCGAGGAAGACGTCCCTTCGCTCCTCGGCGTGCTCGTGTCGTGGTTTCCCATGCTGCTCCTGATCGCGGTCTGGGTTTTCTTCATGCGCCAGATGCAGTCGGGCGGCGGCCGCGCCATGGGCTTCGGCAAGTCGAAGGCGAAGCTTCTCACCGAGCGGCACGGCCGCGTCACGTTCGACGACGTCGCCGGCGTCGATGAGGCCAAGGAGGACTTGCAGGAGATCGTGGAGTTCCTCCGCGATCCGCAGAAATTCCAGAAGCTCGGCGGCCGCATTCCGCGCGGCGCGCTTCTGGTCGGACCGCCCGGCACCGGCAAGACGCTGCTTGCGCGCGCCATCGCCGGCGAAGCCAACGTGCCCTTCTTCACCATCTCCGGCTCGGACTTCGTCGAGATGTTCGTCGGCGTCGGCGCCTCGCGCGTGCGCGACATGTTCGACCAGGCGAAGAAGAACGCGCCTTGCATCATCTTCATCGACGAGATCGACGCGGTCGGCCGTCATCGCGGCGCGGGCCTCGGCGGCGGCAACGACGAGCGCGAGCAGACGCTTAATCAGTTGCTGGTCGAGATGGACGGCTTCGAGGCCAATGAGGGCATCATCCTCATCGCCGCGACCAACCGTCCCGACGTGCTCGATCCGGCGCTGCTTCGTCCCGGCCGGTTCGACCGCCAGGTGGTGGTGCCGCGACCCGACATCATTGGCCGCGAGAAGATCCTCAAAGTTCACGTGCGCAAGGTGCCGCTTGCGCCGGACGTCGATCTCCGCGTCGTCGCCCGCGGCACACCCGGGTTCTCGGGCGCCGATCTCGCCAACCTCGTCAACGAGGCGGCGCTGCTCGCCGCGCGCCGTTCGAAGCGCCTGGTCACGCATCACGAGTTCGAGGACGCCAAGGACAAGGTGCTGATGGGCGCCGAGCGCCGCTCGATGGTGATGACCGAGGAAGAGAAGACGCTCACCGCCTATCACGAGGGCGGGCACGCGTTGGTCGCGCTGCATATGCCGGCGTCCGATCCCGTGCACAAGGCGACCATTATTCCGCGCGGCCGCGCGCTCGGCATGGTCATGCGCTTGCCCGAGCGCGACATGCTGTCCTACACCCGCGCCAAGCTCAAGGCCGACATCACCGTCGCCATGGGCGGCCGCGTCGCCGAGGAACTCGTGTTCGGGTACGAGAAGGTGACGTCGGGCGCCGCCGCCGACATCAAGATGGCGACGCAGCTCGCCCGCGCCATGGTCACGCAATACGGCATGAGCGACAAGCTCGGTCCGCTCGCTTACGGCGACAACGAGGAAGAGGTGTTCCTCGGCCATTCCATCGCCCGCACTCAGAACCTGTCCGACGAGACCCAGACGATGGTCGATGAGGAGATTCATCGCCTCGTCGATGAGGGGTTCGAGAGCGCCCGCAAGGTCATCGCCGAGAACATCGAGGATCTGCATACGATCGCGCGCGGGCTGCTCGAATATGAGACGTTGTCGGGCGACGAGATCAAGAACCTGCTCAAGGGCAAGCCCCCGGTGCGCGAATTCGCGGCCGACGTGTCGCCGCGGCCGGGGTCGGCTTCGGCGGTTCCGACCGCCGGGCGCGGCAAGCGGCCGCCCGAGCCCGAGCCCGATACTGGTGGCATGGAGCCCCAGCCTCAGACCTAAGACGCGCGCGCTTTGCTCGCCCGAAATGCCCGGCCGCCGCGCCGGGCATTGTCGTTTTCGACAGGTTGTCCGCCTTCCGCTTCGTGCTAAGGCTCAAAGCCTATGACGAAGCTCTATGTCAGGCCGGTTGGGATCGCTTACGGCGCGGCGGCGGACGCAGCGGTCGCCGCAGGGGCCGCGCTGCCGCTCGCGGGCGGTCCCTTCGCCTTCACCCTTGCCGAGCTGATCGAAGGCGTGCCGGGCCAGACCAAGACCAAGATCTTCGCCGCGCCGGCGCTGGCCGCATCGGGCGAAGACCGCCTCAAATCCGCGCTCGCGCGCATCACCGCGCGCCGCGCTCCCTTTGCCGGGCTTGGACTCGACCGTCCCGTCCTCATGGGCATTGTCAACGTCACGCCGGACTCGTTCTCCGATGGCGGGCTCTACGACAGCGCCGAAGCGGCGATCGCCCGCGCCGCCGAACTTGCCGGTGCCGGCGCCGCGATCGTCGATATCGGCGGCGAGTCGACCCGGCCCGGCTCCGACGCGGTCGAAGCAGAGGAGGAGACGGCGCGCGTCGTGCCCGTCATCAAGGGGCTCGCCGGCCTGCCCGCGGTCGTCTCGGTCGATACGCGCAAAGCTTCGGTGGCGCGGGCGGCAGCCGAGGCCGGCGCGAAAATCCTGAACGACGTGGCGGCGCTGACCTTTGACCCCCAAAGCGCAGCGGTCGCGGCCGAGACGGGCATGAGCGTCATCCTCATGCACGCGCAAGGCGAGCCCAAGACCATGCAGGACGATCCGCGCTACCAAGACGTGGTGCTCGAGGTCTACGACTATCTCGAGGGCCGCATCGCCGCGGCGCGGCAAGCCGGCATCGCGCTTTCGCACATCGCCGCCGATCCGGGCCTCGGCTTCGGCAAGACGCTCGCCCACAACCTCGCGCTCATCGCGCATACGAGCCTGTTCCACGGGCTCGGCGTGCCGCTCCTGATCGGAGCCTCGCGCAAGCGCTTCATCCAGGGCTTGGCGGGCGGGCTTAAGCCGCAGGCGCGCGATCCGGGCTCCCACGCGGCCGCCATCGCCGCCGCTTGCCAGGGGGCGCAAATCCTGCGGGTCCATGATGTCGCGGGCACGCGGCAGGCGCTCGGCGTGTGGCGAGCTTCGGTCCTTGGCCTTGAAAATTAAGCGAAATCGACAATTCCGCCCCACCGGACTTCGTGTAACTTTTGCTTACATTTTTTGAACGGAAGGGTGGTAGACCAGGGGCATAATCCCATGCGCCGGTCAGACCAAAACAAAGAGCAGAGCACGGCCGGAAACATACGGGGGGGCAGCCCAATGCCTCGCAAATTCTTCGGCACGGACGGCATCCGTGGCAGCGCCAACACCTATCCCATGACCTCCGAGGTCGCCCTCAAGGTGGGCATGGCCGCCGGCCGGCTGTTCACCAAGGGGTCCTATCGCCACCGGGTCGTGATCGGCAAGGATACGCGGCTTTCCGGCTACATGATCGAGTCCGCGCTCGTCTCGGGCTTCACCGCGGTCGGAATGGACGTGTTCCAGCTCGGCCCGATGCCGACGCCCGCCGTTGCCATGCTCACGCGCTCGCTCCGCGCCGATCTCGGCGTGATGATTTCGGCCTCGCACAACCCTTACTGCGACAACGGCATCAAGCTGTTCGGTCCCGACGGCTACAAGCTCTCCGACGACAACGAGGAACAGATCGAGCTCCTCATGGAGGGCGACTGCACCGACCTGCTCGCCGAGTCCGAGAAGATCGGCCGCGCCACCCGCATCGACAGCGCGCGCGAGCGCTACATCGAATTCGCCAAGCGGACTCTGCCGAAGAACATCCGCTTCGACGGCATCAGGGCGGTGATCGATTGCGCCAACGGTGCCGCTTACAAGGTGGCGCCCGAAGCGTTGTGGGAACTCGGCGCCGAGGTCATCCGGATCGGCGTCGATCCCAACGGCCTCAATATCAACCGGGATTGCGGCTCGACCGCGCCGGACGACCTGATCCGCAAAGTCAGCGAGGTGCGGGCCGATATCGGCATTGCGCTCGACGGCGACGCCGACCGCGTCGTCATCGTGGACGAGAAGGGCCATATCATCGACGGCGACCAGCTCATGGCGGTGATCGCCGAGTCGTGGCTGAAGCGCGGGCGTCTCGCCGGCGGCGGCATCGTCGCCACCGTCATGTCCAATCTCGGTCTCGAGCGCTATCTGGAGAGCATCGAACTCGGGCTCGCGCGCACACCGGTCGGCGACCGTTACGTGGTCGAACATATGCGCCAGCACGGCTACAATGTCGGCGGCGAGCAATCGGGCCATATCGTGCTGTCGGATTTCTCGACCACGGGCGACGGTCTGGTGACCGCGCTCCAGCTCCTGTCCGTGGTCGCGCAGAGCGGCAGGCCGGTCAGCGAGATTTGCAATCGTTTCGAGCCCTTGCCGCAAATCCTGAAGAGCGTGCGCTACAAGAATGGCGGCCAGCCGCTCGACAATGTCGCGGTGCGGCGCGCCATCGACAGCGGCAAGTCGAAGCTCGGTAAGTCGGGCCGCCTCGTTATCCGCCCGTCGGGCACCGAGCCGGTGATCCGGGTCATGGCCGAGGGCGACGACGAGAAGCTCGTCAAGACCGTGGTCTCCGAGATCGTCCATGCGCTGACCGACGCCGCCGCCTAGACCGAAGCGGCCGGTTCGGAAACGATACCCCAACGCATCGCCGCGATCGGGAGAGATGCTCTCGTGACCCTGCCTGCCAAGCCCGCGCGGAAGCCGCGGAACCCACGCTTTTCCTCCGGACCCTGCGCCAAGCATCCCGGCTGGTCGGTGGATCACCTCAAAGGCGCGCTGGTCGGGCGCTACCATCGCGGGGCCGAGACCAAAGCGAGACTTGCGCTTGCGATCGAGCGCACGGCGGCTTCTCTCGAGCTTCCTGCCGATTACCGCGTGGCGATCGTGCCCGCATCCGACACCGGCGCGGTCGAAATGGCGCTCTGGTCCCTGCTCGGGCCGCGCGGTGTGGATGTCCTCGCCTGGGAGGCGTTCAGCCGCGAGTGGGTCACCGACATTGTCGATCAGCTCAAGATCGAGAACGTCCGCGCGCTGCTCGCGCCTTACGGCGAGTTGCCCGATCTCGGCCAAGTCGATTGGCGCCGCGACGTGGTGTTCGCCTGGAACGGCACCACCTCCGGCGTGCGCGTGCCCAATGCCGACTGGATCGCTAGCGACCGCGAAGGCTTGACCATTTGCGACGCGACCTCGGCCGTGTTCGCGCAGGAGATCGACTGGACCAAGCTCGATGCGGCGACCTTCTCCTGGCAGAAGGTGCCGGGCGGCGAGGCCCAGCACGGCATGCTGATCTTGTCGCCCCGCGCGGTCGAACGGCTAGAGAGCTACACGCCGCCCTGGCCGCTGCCGAAGCTCTTCCGCATGACCGAGCGCGGCCGGCTGAACGAGGGGCTGTTCGCGGGCTCGACCATCAACACGCCGTCGATGCTGTGCCTCGAGGACTATCTCGATGCGCTCGACTGGATCGAGAGCGTGGGCGGCCTCGAAGGCACGATCGCGCGCTCAAACGCGAACGCCGCGGTGCTGTCTGCTTGGATCGAAAGGACGCCTTGGGTCGATTTCCTCGCCCGCGTTCCCGCGACACGTTCCAACACCTCGGTGTGCCTGAAGATTGTCGATCCCGGCCTTGCGGCGCTTCCGCGCGAGACGCGCGACGCCATTCCGGCGGCGATGGCGGCGCTGCTCGATGCGGAGGATGCCGCCAAGGACATCGCCTCTCATCGTGCCGCGCCTCCGGGCTTACGCATCTGGACCGGGGCCACGGTCGAGCAAAGCGACGTCGAGGCGTTGGTGCCCT